>NZ_LAUM01000021.1:0-100390 GCF_000972265.1 Vibrio sp. ECSMB14106
CCCCTGCCATATTTAAGGCTCTAGTCGAAAGACTGAAGCCTTTTTACTTTTTGGTGTTGAACATGTCATTCGTAGAGCAGCGGATTCCCCGATTTACCAAAACAGCGCGTGTGGGAGTTCTAGCGTTTAGCCCACATAGGCGCCTTTGATTGTTCTAATCATCCCCGTATATCTTTCATCTTGAGTTTTTACACATATATTTTGTTTTGATTGTGGAAAAATTGGAGTGGTTAGTTTTTAGCAGGTACAAAAAAGGCCACCTAAATTAGGCAGCCTGATTTAATATTTTTAGATGTTAATCTAGCTCTTTCTCAGCTTGTTTCGCCTTCTCTATCATTGGAGTAATGGTTGAGCCTTGAACTAGAATAGAGAACACAACAACGGCATAGGTCATGACGAGTATGATCTCTTTTACATCGATGAGCTTCTCTTCAACTACCCAAATACCAGAAGGGATTGAAAGTGCCATTGCTAGAGCCAAGCCACCACGCAGGCCGCCCCAAGTTAGAATGTTAATCGAGCATGGGTTATAAGTTCTAAAGCGTTTAAATCCGACATAGGATAAGAAAACACTTAGGTAGCGAGCGATTAATACGAGGGGGATAGCGAATGCCATTAAGATCCAATCCTCTTGATGGAACTTAAATAGCAACATCGACATACCAATTAATAAGAATAATACGCCGTTTAAGAATTCATCTATCAGCTCCCAGAAATGGTCTAGATGATCCTCACTCTCTTTTGAAAAGCCAATGAACCTCGTCCAGTTTCCAATCATGATTCCAGAGACTACCATTGCTAATGGCCCAGATACGTGTAGAACCTCAGCGAAGGCATAGCCCGCAGTTGGTATGCCGAGCGTTAGCAGTAATTCCATTGAGTGATCATCGGTATTGCTGATTAGGTAGTGGAACAGTAAACCTAAAGCAAAGCCATAGACGATCCCCCCAATAGCTTCTTGGACGAATAGCATAGTTACACTACCAACTGTTGGAGCCTCTGTCCCGAATGCAATGGTAAATAGAGTAACGAATATAACTAAGCCAAAACCATCATTAAATAGAGATTCTCCCTCAATTTGAGTTGAGATCCGTTTTGGAGCATCGAGTTTTTTTACGATAGCTAAGACGGCGATTGGATCGGTTGGAGAGATTAAAGACCCAAAGAGTAAGCAATAAATCAGGTCAAATTGAATACCAATGAACTGACAGAACCCGTAGAGAACAAAGCCGATAAAGAATGTTGAAAACAGCGTTGCACCAAGAGCGAGTACTGTTATTTCCCACTTCTGGTCTTTTAGATTCGGTAATTTAATCCCCAGGCCGCCAGCAAAAAGTAAAAATCCTAGTATTCCTTTGAGTAGGAAGTCTTCAAAGTTGATACTGTCAACGGTTTCTGAGGCGATGTCAGCCAATTGGAACCAATTGTTTTGTCCTGCAATGATAATTAATAGAGATAACATCATCGAGCCAGCAGTGATGGCGATAGTTGTCTGCATTTTACCAATTTTACTATTGACGAAAGCAATCAGCATGGCTGCTGCAGACAAGAAACATAAGGTGTAGTAAACCGACATTGGGATTCCAATATGTAACAAAGTATAAACGTGAATTTTCGTTGTCTCATGCTCAAATAGCAAACACTTTTTGTTATTAGTCGGTAATCAATTTCCTGTTTTAGACGTCTAGACTCCTTTTTAATGTGTGATAGGATGGAGAGATAATTAAAGGAATGAGGTTGTACCGTGGGAAGTAATGTAAGGCAAAAGATTGAAGCTTTGTTGAAGCAACGAATTTTACTGATTGATGGTGGCATGGGTACCATGATTCAGGACTATAAATTGGAAGAACACGACTATCGTGGTGAACGTTTCGCTGAATGGCATAGTGATTTAAAAGGCAACAACGACCTATTGGTACTTACACAGCCCAATCTTATCAAAGATATCCATGAAAAATACCTGGAAGCAGGGGCGGATATCCTTGAGACCAATACCTTTAATGCTACAACCATCGCTATGGCTGACTACGATATGGAAGGTCTTAGTGAAGAGATTAACTTTGCTGCTGCTAAGCTAGCTCGTGAAGCCGCTGATAAATGGACAGCAAAAACCCCAGAAAAACCTCGTTTTGTCGCGGGTGTACTAGGTCCAACCAACCGAACTTGTTCTATCTCCCCAGATGTGAATGACCCCGGTTACCGTAATGTTAGCTTTGATGAACTTGTTGAAGCTTATTCTGAGTCCACTCGTGCTCTTATCAAAGGCGGCTCAGATCTTATTCTTATCGAAACCATCTTCGATACGTTAAACGCTAAAGCTTGTTCTTTTGCTGTTGAATCTGTTTTTGAAGAAGTAGGCATCACGCTTCCTGTGATGATTTCCGGAACCATAACTGATGCATCAGGCCGAACGCTTTCAGGACAAACGACGGAAGCATTCTACAACGCCCTTCGTCACGTTAAGCCTATTTCATTTGGTTTGAACTGTGCATTGGGCCCGGATGAGCTACGAGAATATGTCAGCGAGATGTCTCGTATCTCTGAATGTCATGTTTCTGCTCACCCTAACGCTGGATTACCTAATGCCTTTGGTGAGTATGATCTTTCACCCGAAGAGATGGCAGAGCATGTTAAAGAGTGGGCTGAAAGTGGCTTCTTGAACTTAATTGGTGGCTGTTGTGGTACCACGCCCGAACATATTCGCCAGATGGCTGAGGCTGTAGAGGGGGTAACACCACGTCAGTTGCCTAACCTATCTGTGTCGTGTCGCTTATCCGGTTTGGAACCTCTGACAATCACGAAAGAGTCTTTATTTGTAAACGTGGGTGAACGTACTAATGTTACTGGTTCTGCACGCTTCAAACGCTTGATCAAAGATGAGCTTTACGATGAAGCGTTGAGTGTAGCCCGAGAGCAAGTTGAGAATGGCGCTCAAATTATCGATATCAACATGGATGAAGGGATGCTAGACGCCGAGGCGTGCATGGTTAAATTCCTGAACCTATGTGCCTCTGAACCCGAGATCTCGAAAGTACCTGTCATGGTCGACTCTTCTAAGTGGGAAGTTATTGAAGCTGGCCTGAAATGTATTCAAGGCAAAGGTATTGTTAACTCAATATCTTTGAAAGAAGGCAAAGAGAAGTTTGTCGAGCAAGCTAAATTAGTTCGTCGTTATGGTGCAGCTGTCATTGTGATGGCGTTCGATGAAGTCGGGCAGGCTGATACTCGAGAGCGTAAAGTTGAGATCTGTACCAATGCCTACAATATTCTTGTTGATGAAGTCGGTTTCCCGCCAGAAGATATTATTTTTGACCCGAACATCTTCGCGGTTGCGACTGGTATTGATGAGCATAACAACTACGCGGTTGATTTCATTGAAGCGGTAGGAGACATCAAACGCGATCTCCCGCATGCGATGATCTCTGGTGGTGTGTCGAATGTGTCGTTCTCATTCCGTGGCAACAACTACGTTCGTGAAGCTATCCACGCTGTATTTCTATATCACTGTTTTAAAAACGGTATGGATATGGGCATCGTTAACGCTGGTCAGCTAGAGATTTACGATAACGTTCCAGAAGATCTGCGTGATGCCGTTGAAGATGTAGTATTGAACCGTCGCGATGATTCGACGGAGCGCTTGCTTGATATGGCAACCGAGTACCTAGAGCGAGCGGTGGGTAAAGTCGAAGATAAATCGGCGCTAGAGTGGAGAACATGGCCTGTAGAGAAGCGCTTGGAGCATTCTCTGGTTAAAGGTATTACAGACTTTATTGTCGAGGATACTGAAGAGGCTCGTGTTAATGCTTCGCGTCCTATCGAGGTGATTGAAGGCCCTCTAATGGACGGCATGAACGTTGTTGGTGACCTATTTGGTGAAGGTAAGATGTTCTTACCACAGGTTGTAAAGTCTGCGCGTGTGATGAAACAGGCGGTTGCCCATTTAGAACCTTTCATCAATGCATCTAAAGAAGTGGGCGCAACTAACGGGAAGATTCTGTTAGCGACCGTTAAAGGTGATGTACATGATATTGGTAAAAACATCGTTGGTGTGGTTCTACAATGTAATAACTACGAGATTATCGACCTGGGTGTCATGGTTTCTTGCGAGAAGATTCTTAAGGTAGCCAAAGAAGAGAATGTCGACATCATTGGCCTGTCTGGACTGATTACACCGTCTCTTGATGAAATGGTACATGTTGCTAAAGAGATGGAGAGACAGGGTTTCAAGCTGCCTCTTCTGATTGGTGGTGCAACCACCTCTAAAGCGCACACCGCGGTTAAGATTGAACAGAACTATTCTGAGCCAGTGGTTTACGTAAACAACGCTTCTCGTGCTGTAGGTGTTTGTACTTCACTACTTTCTGATGAATTGAAGCCTGCTTTCGTCGAAAAATTGGATATCGATTATGATCGCGTTCGTGATCAACATAATCGTAAGAAGCCTCGCACTAAGCCTGTCACGCTTGAAAAAGCTCGCGCTAATAAAGTGGACATTGATTGGGATACTTATACTCCACCAGCACCGGCGAAGCCAGGAGTGCACATATTCAATGACTTTGATGTGGCTACGTTACGTAACTACATTGACTGGACACCATTCTTTATGACGTGGTCTTTAGTTGGTAAGTACCCTGCGATTCTCGATCATGAGGAAGTGGGCGAAGAAGCAAAACGTTTATTCAAAGATGCAAATGATTTACTGGATCGCGTAGAGAAAGATAAGTTACTTGAAGCGCGTGGTATGTGTGCGATGTTCCCTGCAAACAGTGTCGGTGATGATATCGAAGTGTACACTGATGAATCTCGTACCGAAGTTCTAAAAGTTGTGCACAATCTTCGTCAGCAAACTGAGAAGCCAAAAGGCTTTAACTACTGCTTGTCTGATTACATCGCTCCAAAAGAGAGCGGTAAAGCGGACTGGATTGGCGGTTTTGCAGTGACCGGCGGTATTGGTGAGCGTGAATTGGCTGATGAATATAAAGCCAATGGCGATGATTACAATGCAATCATGATTCAAGCCGTTGCAGACCGATTGGCTGAGGCGTTCGCTGAGTATCTACACAAAGAGGTGCGAAAGGACATTTGGGGCTACTCGCCAGATGAAGATTTATCGAACGATGATTTGATTCGTGAGAAATACCAAGGTATTCGTCCTGCTCCAGGTTACCCGGCTTGCCCTGAACATACCGAGAAAGGTACGTTGTGGGAGTTAATGGATGTTGAGAAAGCGATTGATATGTCTTTAACGACGAGCTACGCGATGTGGCCTGGTGCTTCGGTATCCGGGATGTACTTTTCACATCCTGATGCTCGATACTTTGCTATTGCACAGATTCAACAGGATCAGGTGGAGAGCTATGCTGAGCGGAAAGGTTGGGATATGTTGGAAGCTGAGAAATGGCTAGGTCCAAACATTAACTAGCTTCTAATCTAAGACGAGTTTTGATTCGTAAAGTAAAAGAGAAAGGGTTGCTTATTATAGCAACCCTTTTTGTATTTGTGATTTAGTCATCTATCAGTCGATGATAAACGGACGATCTATTCAAATAACTCTTGATGAAGTTTTTGAATTGCCAGTTTAGACACTGACTCATTCAGCAGGAAGCACAGGTTGTGAGGGCTTGCTCCGTAACAAATCATACGTAGGTTGAAATCTTCAAGAGTACCGAATACCTGCTTTGCATAGCCTTTGCTTTCACTCATGTTATTACCAATAAGAGCAACGAGACAAAGATCGTGCTCAATATCGACAGAACACAGCTCTTCAAGCTCAATACGCGCTGCTTCTGGTAATTCAGGAGCACCACCTGATGTGTCAGTTTGATCTAACGTCAGTGAAACACTGATCTCTGATGTGGTGATCAGATCAACAGAGATCTTATATTTAGCAAGGATCTCGAACACTTTCGCAAGGAAACCGTAAGCATGGAACATGTTAGCGCTACGAAGCGTCACCATGGTTTGGTTGCAGCGTAGGGCAAGGGCTCTGAATAGAGGAGAGCTTTCCACCTGCTGACGAATCCATGTACCACCTAATTCTGGCGCTTTTGAAGAACCTACAAAGACAGGAATTTGATGGCGTAGTGCAGGAACCAGAGTCGAAGGGTGTAATATCTTCGCACCAAAGTTTGCCATTTCCGATGCTTCACTGAAGCTGATCTCCGGGATAGGCGCAGCTTTAGGTGCAATGCGAGGGTCTGTAGTGTAGATACCCGGAACATCAGTCCAGATCTCTAAACCAATCGCTTGTACTGATTCTGCAATGAGTGCAGCTGAATAATCACTGCCACCGCGACCTAAAGTCGTGGTATTGCCTTCGTTATCAGCACCGATAAAACCTTGAGTAACGACAACTTGTTGTTGGCAAAGTGGAATCAGTTTCTGTTTTGCTAAGTCTGCAATATCTTCTAGTTGTGGTTCGGCTTTACCAAATTCATTATTGGTGCGCATGACTTCTCTAATATCAAAGCGAACCGCTGGTGTGCCACGTTCGCAGATAATCTGAGTAAGGATATGTGTCGACATCAATTCACCACACGCAACAAGGTGATCGGTTAACTTGGCACTCGTTTGGAAAGATGCCGCTTCGGCTGCGTTTGCAATATCACCGAGAATGCAGTGTATATCCTTTTCAATACTGATTGGGTCGGCGAGTTGGTCAAGAATGGCATTATGGATATCAGCTAATTGCGTCATCAATTGTTGGCGACGAGCTTTGTCTTGAACTCCATTTGCGAGTTCTACCAGCAAGTTAGTCACGCCAGAGCATGCACTGCTTACGACCAGTTTTGTATTTGAGTTGTTTTCAATAATGGCAGCACAACGGCTCATTGCTTCAAAGTTAGCAACACTTGTGCCACCAAACTTAGCGACATTAAAAGAACCAGCTACATTAGATGCACTCACGATATATCTCCCACGACTTCCTAAAATAAAATTACGGTTGGGTAATCCAACGTCCGATGTTTTTCGAAGAGAGTATTTAGAGCAAAAAGAGAGGAATTATTAGAATAGTAACCTCAGAAGCTCTTCACCATATAAAAATGGCGACAGTTGACGGGATTCAGCCCGCTCAACCGATAATAAAAGTCCGGCATGCTTTTATTATCTCGGCACTGCTCCCCATAAATGCTTTGTATTGGAAATGCGGTTCCACAAAACATCTGCCTGGGCAGTGCTCCTCTTCTGCTAGATAGCCATTTCATTGAACGTGTTTGCGATAACAATGTCAATCCGTAACTGGAGGTAATTGAAAAATAATTTTAACAATTATGTGACAGTGGTTTGACCTCAATACTTATGGCTAATTGCTGAGGTTATCGATTTGCTTTAGGGTGGAATGTTCACAACATTAACGTAAGGGATGTACATGTCTAATTTAACACTAACTACTGCTATCGATAGCTTTTATCCACCACACCGAACGTTAATGGGACCAGGTCCTTCTGATATCTCGCCGCAAGTGCTACAGGCTTTGAGCCGTCCGACAATTGGTCATCTAGACCCGTTGTTTATTGCGATGATGGATGAGCTTAAACAACTTCTTAAGTATGCATTCCAAACTGAAAACGAATTTACGATTGCCGTTTCTGCACCGGGCAGTGCAGGTATGGAGACCTGTTTTGTTAACTTGATTGAGCCTGGTGAAAAGGTGATTGTTTGTCGTAATGGTGTCTTCGGTGAGCGTATGCGAGAAAACGTGGTGCGTTGTGGTGGCGAAGCCATTCTTGTTGATGACGAGTGGGGCAAGCCCGTTTCTGTCGACAAGATAGAACAAGCATTGGCGGAAAATCCAGAGGCGGTGGCGGTAGCATTTGTGCATGCAGAGACATCAACCGGAGCGCTATCGGATGCTCAAGCGATTTCTGCGGTTGCTCGACAGTTTGATGCACTCACAATTGTGGACGCGGTGACATCACTAGGTGGTGTGCCATTGCTGGTTGATGAGTGGCAGCTTGATGCGGTTTATTCTGGCAGCCAAAAGTGTCTGTCTTGTGTGCCTGGACTATCTCCGGTGACTTTCTCTCAGCGTGCGGTTGATAAAATGAAAGCCCGCCAAGCTCCCGTACAAAGCTGGTTCCTAGACCAGAGCTTAGTATTAGGCTATTGGAGTGGCGAAGGGAAGCGTAGCTATCACCATACTGCACCTGTAAACAGTCTTTATGCGCTACATGAGTCTCTTGTACTATTGAAAAATGAAGGCTTAGATAATGCGTGGTCTCGTCACCATGCGATGCATCAAGAGTTGAAAGAGGGTGTCGAAGCATTAGGACTCAAGTTCGTCGTTGATGAAGAGAGCCGCTTGCCGCAACTTAATACACTTTATTTCCCTGAAGGGATTGATGAAGCTAAGGTAAGAACACAGTTGTTGGAAGAATATAATCTTGAGATTGGTGCGGGGCTTGGTTCATTGGCTGGTAAGGCTTGGCGTATTGGCCTGATGGGTTATGGTGCTCGAAAAGAGAACGTCGCCTTATGCTTAAAAGCGCTCAAAGATGTCTTATACCAATCGTAGTAAATAACTGGTCATCCTCGCTTGTTAAAATACTCGATAACATCGTTAGAAATCTTGATTGTAGAATAACTACTTATCGAAAATTTCTGCCTTGTTCTTAAGCCTTTTTCTTACGCTATTTATGACCATCTACTTACTGTGATTGGTATTAAAATAACCTTTCTCTATATGGATTAAAAAAGCGCACGATAGAACGTGCGCTTTTTTTGTGTCGCCTAAACCTCAATCCATGAAATTGGTTTTAGGTGCTTTGAAATTATTGAGCAGAAGAGATGTTATTTTTAGCTTCTGAAGTTTTCTTATAATGTACCTTTGAGAAATCTCTATTTGGGAATAAAAACTTTGCTTCGCTACGAATCTGCTCAGCTTTACTTTCCTCCCCAATCCCTTGGTACGCCAGAATTAGGTTGCTATAGAAAGCCGGTCTTGGCTTACTCTGGATGATTTCTAACGACCAATCGATATAAGGCTGAATAAGGCTCGGCTCGGCTTTGTAGAGACCAATGTTTAGATAAGTACTGTATATATCCCAGTCATATCGATCCTTCCAAACTACAGGATTTGTCACTTGTTTGAGGATATCAGGATTTTTAGGCTTAGACAGTTCGAACTTAGTCAGTACATAGTTGGTGTGCAACGCACTCAACATATAAAAGCTTACCAAGATTGGTATCACTAAACTCGACACTCTAAATAGAGTTTTACTGATGAGACTAAACGGCTGTTGATAGTAGTGTCGGGAAGATCGTTGGTCGATCCAGTAAATCAAAATAATGAAAGTGATCCAGTGAATCGCTGAATGATAAAAAGGGTATTCAAGCTGTGAGTGTAACAATATTGGAATGAACAGTGCGAGCAGTGCTAGACGCGTTCCTTTCGCTGCACTCATGATGCGTAACACCACCAATGCCGCGGCCATTAAGAGCCCAAGGATCGGAACAATTCCACCTTCAACGCCCCAATACAAAATTTCATTGTGCGGGTGGTCCATCGAAGGAAGGCCTGGATGGTAATTTGAGTTGAGTTGGTGCTGGCGAGCGGTATACAGCGTATATTCGGATTCGAACTTTCCGTAGCCATAACCTGTAAAGGGCTTTTCTACCATCATGTCCAGTGCTTGTGGGAAGGTATAAGCTCGTGGGCTTTCTAAGTGAGTTCTTTTACTCGCTAAACTATCAGTGGCACTGAGATTAATCACTGAAAAAGCGACAACGATACCGACCAAAACCGATCCACACCAACCGTAAAACCGCTTCTTAGTCGAGAATTTGTAGAGATAAGGCAGAATACATATAAACCCTATTACAGCAGCTAACCAACCAGTACGTGATGCGATGATAATCAATAACGGCACGGTTAAGGTAGGGGTCAAATACAGTAGAATCGATTTGCTAATTTTATGATTATATTTAGCCGGCTGCCTGGCTAACAGATAAGCGGAAAGTACAAAACCAGTCGCTAGGAAGCTGGCCATAACATTGGGTTGTTGGAAGATCCCGTAAGGCCTATTGGTCGCAGTGTTATAACCAAACAGGTTGCCTGGTTCTAATAAAAAATATTGCACATACCCAAATAAGGCTTGTAGGACGGTGGCTAACACAATGAACCACAGCATGCGCTGCTTATGCTCATTGCTGAATTTGAATTGCTGAAGCACTACGAATAAGGCAAAGCCTGCCCATAATCCAAGTAAACGCCCTGATGCCCCTTGAGGAGCGGCATTGCTGTATAAAATTGGTAGCGTGAGTATGATACAGCTTATCAACAAGCCAATCGTTAATTTGGAATACTTGAGTACTCGGTTTGTAGCGAGTTGGTAAAAACCAATGGCTAGCGTGAAGCTAAGAGCTAACCAAGTGGTTGGGTTAAAGGATAAAGCAAGGCCTGAACCACCAGGGTTAGGCATGAAAAAGTGCATGGCCAACAAGAATACGACAGCTAAAGAAGCAATAAATGCTTTGTTTAGCGGTAGCTGGTTTATCTGATTTTCTAGCTGGGTGCCGCTAGTATGTATTGTTGCCATAGATCCCTAACCTTATAAAAACAGAGCTTGTTCCTTATGAAACAAGCTCTGTTACTTTAACATTTTTATGTCTGTTCGTTGGGGGCTATTTTACACCTAGTTTAAATTTAACATAGGTTTAAGGAAGTGGGCAGTATGCGAACTTTCGACTAACGCCACATCTTCAGGTCTACCTTCTGCAACGATTTCACCACCGCCTTGACCACCTTCAGGACCTAAGTCTAAGATCCAATCTGCGGTTTTGATTACGTCAAGGTTATGCTCAATCACCACAACAGTATTACCGTGATCACGCAGTCTATGCAGTACCGTTAACAGCTGCTGAATATCGTGGAAATGCAGCCCTGTTGTCGGTTCATCCAAGATGTATAAGGTTTTCCCTGTATCGCGTTTAGACAGCTCACGCGCTAATTTAACTCGCTGTGCTTCACCGCCTGATAAGGTGGTTGCTGCTTGACCCAAGCGAATGTAAGAAAGACCCACATCCATTAGCGTTTGCAGTTTACGCGCAATCACTGGTACTGGATTAAAGAACTCGCGAGCATTCTCAACCGTCATCTCCAGAACCTCGTCAATGGTTTTACCCTTGTAACGAACTTCTAACGTTTCACGGTTATAGCGCTTACCTTTACACACATCACAAGGCACATACACATCGGGTAAGAAGTGCATCTCTACCTTGATTACGCCATCGCCCTGACAAGCCTCACAACGACCACCTCGAACGTTAAAACTGAATCGACCTGGCTTGTAACCACGAGAACGTGATTCCTGAGTGCCTGCAAATAACTCACGAATTGGCGTGAAAATACCAGTGTAGGTTGCCGGGTTTGATCTAGGGGTCCGACCGATAGGGCTTTGATCTATGTCGATCACCTTATCAAAGTGTTCTAACCCTTTAATTTTCTTATGTGGCGCAGCTACCGCTGTGGTTGCACCATTGAGTAGGGTGTGAGCGACTTTAAAGAAGGTATCGTTGATAAGCGTTGATTTACCCGAACCTGATACACCCGTAATACAACTGAACAAGCCAACAGGAATCGTAGCGGTCACATTCTTTAGATTGTTTCCTGTTGCGCCAACGATCTCTACGACCTTTTTCTTGTCGATAGGTGTTCTCTTTTCTGGCACTGCAATTTCTTTAACGCCGCTTAGATATTGGCCTGTTAAAGAATTCGGGTTGTCTATGATATCTTGCATGGTACCTTCGGCGACCACGTGACCACCATGAACACCGGCACCTGGGCCGATATCGATAACATGGTCGGCACAACGGATAGCATCTTCATCGTGTTCAACGACAAGTACGGTATTACCTAAGTCTCTCAGATGTACTAAGGTTTGAAGGAGGCGTTCGTTGTCGCGCTGGTGGAGGCCGATAGACGGTTCATCGAGTACATACATCACGCCAACTAAGCCCGCACCTATTTGACTTGCTAAGCGAATTCGTTGTGCTTCGCCACCTGATAGCGTTTCAGCACTGCGCGATAGGTTGAGATAATTCAAACCAACGTTAACTAAGAAGTGCAGGCGGTCATTGATTTCTTTCATCACCTTTTCGGCGATCTGTCCACGCTGACCGCTGAGCGACAAGGTTTGGAAAAATTGCAATGCGTCGGCAATACTGAGCTCAACGATCTCTGGCAATGTAGTGTCACCAATAAATACATTTCTAGCTTCTAGCCTCAAGCGAGTTCCACTACAACTAGAGCAAGACTTGGTCGAAATGTATTTCGCTAAGTCTTCACGCACCGCGCTAGACTCGGTGTCATGATAACGACGCTCTAAAGTATTGAGTATACCTTCAAATGGATGACGCTTGACTCGAATATCACCACGATCATTGATGTATTTGAATTCCACTTCGGTGCGGCCAGAGCCTTTAAGAATGATCTCTTGAGTCTTTTTAGGGAGGGAATTAAACGGTGCATAAAGATCAAAACCATAATGTTCTGATAGTGATGTTAGCATCTGAAAATAGTAATAATTCTTTTGATCCCAACCTTTAATTGCGCCTTCTGCAATGCTTAGGTTTTCATCTAAAATCACTCGGCTTGGGTCAAAATATTGTTGAATGCCAAGGCCATCACAAGTGCCACATGCACCGGCAGGGTTGTTAAATGAAAATAGACGCGGCTCAAGCTCTTGCATACTGTAACCACACTTAGGGCAGGCAAAGTTTGCAGAGAACACAATCTCTTCTTGTTCTTGGTCATCCATCCAACCAACCACGGCAATGCCACCAGAAAGCTCTAGTGTTGTCTCAAATGATTCCGCTAAACGTTGTTGAAGGTCTGGACGAACTTTGAATCTATCTACCACGACTTCAATGGTGTGTTTTTTATGAAGCTCAAGGGTGGGCGGATCGGATAAATCACAGGTTTCACCATCAATTCGAGCACGGATAAAACCTTGAGCTGCTAGGTTTTCCAATGTTTTTACATGCTCACCTTTGCGCTCTTTGACGATAGGTGCCATTAGCATCATCTTTGAACCTTCAGGGAGATCCAACACTTTATCGACCATTTGACTGATGGTTTGCGCTGCTAGAGGTGTGTTGTGGTCAGGACAACGTGGTTCACCAACTCGTGCATAAAGTAATCTGAGGTAGTCATACACTTCAGTAATGGTGCCGACAGTGGAACGAGGATTGTGAGAGGTCGATTTTTGCTCTATTGAGATGGCTGGAGATAACCCTTCGATGTGATCGACATCGGGCTTTTCCATAAGAGAAAGAAACTGACGAGCGTAAGCTGACAGGGATTCAACATAACGACGTTGTCCTTCTGCATAAAGAGTGTCAAACGCAAGTGACGATTTTCCCGACCCTGATAGTCCTGTGATAACTATGAGTTTGTCACGAGGAATGGTTAAGTTGACGTCTTTTAGGTTATGCGTACGAGCGCCCCTTATTTCTATTTTATCCATCTCAATAGACCGTGTAATTTTCAGTGGCTAAAGTATTACATAGAGTGAGATTTGTGCAAAGTTTTACTGGATAAAAAAACAGTAAACAAAAAGGGTGACTCAAAGAGTCACCCTTTTATAATTCGAAACGCTATGTATTACACCAGTAGTTATGCTTCTTTCTTCGTTGAGTGTTTACCTAACTCGATTTGCTTCTGGTCTTTCTTGTATAGGTTCTCAAAGCAGTAGTTGGTTGCTTCTATGTAACCTTCAACACTGCCGCAGTCAAAACGTTGACCTTTAAATTTGTAAGCCAATACACAACCTGCTTTTGCTTGTTTTAGCAATGCGTCGGTAATTTGAATCTCGCCGCCTTTACCAGGTTCTGTCTGTTCGATTAACTCAAAGATATCTGGAGTGAGAATATAGCGACCAATGATCGCTAGGTTACTTGGCGCCGTTCCTTTTTCTGGCTTTTCTACCATGTCATCGACACGGAATAGATCGTCTTTAATCATTTCACCAGAAATCACACCGTATTTGTGTGTCTCTTCTTCTGGAACTTCTTGTACTGCAACAATTGAGCAGCGGAATTGCTTGTATAAAGCAACCATTTGAGCCAACACGCCTTGTTGCTCGTTGACACAAAGGTCATCGGCAAGCACAACTGCAAATGGTTCATCACCAACGAGTTCGCGACCGGTTAATATAGCGTGACCAAGGCCTTTCATTTCACGTTGGCGAATATACGTGAAGTTTGCAGCTTCAATTGTCTTACGAATATTGATCAGCAGGTCTTCTTTATTGGTACCACTAATTTGGTGTTCAAGCTCGTAGTTCTTGTCAAAGTGATCCATCAATGAATGCTTACCACGGCCGGTAACAATACACATTCCATCCATACCCGCTTCGATCGCTTCTTCAACACCGTATTCAATTAGAGGTTTGTTTACTACAGGCATCATCTCTTTCGGCATTGACTTAGTTGCAGGTAAAAAACGTGTACCGTAGCCAGCTGCCGGGAAAAGGCACTTTTTGATCATGGTAAGACCCTTTATCTATAATAATTATTAATTCAACTTGAGTAGTTGATATTTATGAGTGCAACTCTAGCATAAGTTATGCATGCAATTCAGCAACAAAACGTATGGTTTACTAGAATTTACCTCAAAACTATCATCAGCTTAATCGCCCGCCTCATTATGCAAGTAAGTTCTGATTTGCCCAAGCAATGGCTTGGACTCTATTTTTAACCGCTAACTTGCGAAATATCTGATAGAGATGAGATTTGACGGTGAACTCGCTAATAAATAAATCATCGGCTATCTGAGTGTTTGATGAACCTGATTGAAGACAGCGAATAACTTGGATCTCTCGGATGGTTAAATCGACATTAGTGGGTGTTGTGTTGGTGTTGACCATGTTGCGGTAATAAAACAGCAGTTGGTTCGTTACCTTTCTCGGTAACCAGTTATCACCATCAATGACCTCTCGAAGACCTTTTGCTATTTTGATTTTTTTCTCGGAATCATAAAATAACCCTTTTAGTACGCCATAGTTAAGGAGCTCCGAGGTAGGAAGCGGCTGCGGAACATTAAATAAAAGGATCTCATTATTTTTCCATATAACGTACAAGTTAGGGAATATGGCAAGTAATTGTGGAACCGCTTTGTAATCGACGAGTAGAATACGGTTGCTCTGTTTCCTATCTACCAGCATCAAATCGTCCGTTGTCATTTTGTAGAGAGGAATAGACAAATGCTTTTCTATCACTTTTATGTGTAGGTGAGTGTCGCTGGGATCGATGCACAGAAAGTGTAAAGTGCGAGCATATCGAGATTTTCTCATTGAAATACCTTGTATTAATGGAATGAGATTTCACGTTGTCATGCATGCATAGGCTTCTCTAGCGACATCGTTGTGTCTTGCGTTGAATATCAATTCTAAAAGTAAATGAGTGGTTTGTAAGTGGAGAAAAAAGCAACATCGCTCTGAATATCATGATTTGTTACGTTTTTATTCTTTGTTGTCGCGTGAGAATAGGAATGCGATTTATCACTGCAGAAAAGCATGCTATTCTTGTGCGCTAAAAATTTCTGATACTATGAATTTAGACGGAGCAAATCATGGCTAGCCGTGGAGTTAACAAAGTTATATTAGTGGGTAACCTAGGTAATGACCCTGAAATTCGTTACATGCCAAGTGGCAGTGCTGTAGCGAACATTACCATTGCAACGTCAGAGTCATGGCGTGATAAAGCAACTGGTGAACAGCGTGAAAAAACAGAATGGCACCGTGTTGCTCTGTTTGGAAAGCTGGCGGAAGTTGCTGGTGAATACCTGCGCAAAGGGTCTCAAGTTTACATTGAAGGTCAACTTCAGACTCGTAAATGGCAAGATCAAAGCGGTCAAGATCGCTACACGACTGAAGTGGTTGTTCAAGGGTTCAACGGTGTCATGCAAATGCTTGGTGGCCGTGCTCAAGGCGGTGCTCCTGCTCAAGGTGGTATGGGTAACCAACAGCAAGGTGGTTGGGGTCAACCACAGCAGCCACAACAACAGCAGCAATCACAACAACAGTACAGTGCTCCTGCTCAACAGCAGCCTAAAGCACCCCAACAAGCTCCTCAGCAGGCTCAACCTCAATATAATGAGCCGCCAATGGATTTTGATGATGACATCCCATTTTGAACAACGTTTTTAATATATTATAAAGACAGTACTGAATTGGAAAAAGCCGCGTTTATCGCGGTTTTTTATTACCTGCTTTTTATTAACTATAATTATCAATGCTTTATTTAGAATTTCAATTTATAGTATAAGTAGCGATACGGTATAATATGAGTTGAAAAGGATTTCGTTATTCATGAGATATACCCCCACACTAAAATTGAGCACCCGACTGGTCGCATTTGTCACAGTGATAGTAATCAGTGCGATGTTCATTCTTTTTATAGGTGGCACCCTTTCGTTTAAGCGTCTTGGGCAGGACTATCTAGACCATTATTTGGTGGGTATTGTCGACGTTGTCGATCGAGAGATGGAAGAACCAGACGCCGCGTATTCGATGCAACGCTGGATGCCTAAGATGTTGCAAGCCAGTAATATTGTTGAGATGAAGCTCTCGAACAAGAGCGGCATCGTCTATCGTTTCAAAGATACCTCCCCACAAATTGATCCTAATCGCCTGTATGAGAAAACCTTTGTTTTAGAAAGGAATGAAGGCTATCGAATCGAATTTAAATCCCTGCCTCCTTACATCGGTTATAGCTACTCTATGGAGGCGATGTGGTCGATTACTTTAGCGGTTGTTTTGATTATTTTCTGCTTGGCTCGTGGTGTTCGATGGTTGAAAGAGCAGTTAATGGGTTCTGAAATGTTGGAAGAGCGAGGAAGAATGATCCTCGCAGGGCAGGTTGAAGCTCATGCAAAAGGAGATGAACGTGAATGGCCTTATACGGCAAGTGAAGCTTTAGATGTATTGATAGAAGAGTTGCAAGATGCTCGTCAAGAAAGAAGCCGTTTTGATACCTTTATTCGTACGCATACCTTTTTAGATAAACTCACAGGAACGGCAAACCGAGTCTTATTTGACAATAAGCTGGAATCAGCACTGCATGAAAGCGGTGCTCGAGGAGGGGTTTTATTGATTCGTATCGACGAATGGGAACAGGTATGTGATGTTAATGACAAGCAAGTGACTGACGGCTTTATTATTGAGGTTGGCCAGGTACTGTCTAATATTGTTCAACGCTATCCTGATGTCATTTTTTCTCGCTATTATGAAGCGGACTTCGCTGTGTTTATCCCTCATCAAGGAACAAAAGACATCGCTACACTGGCAGCTCAATGTTTGAGGCAGTTAAGCAAGCTAACTCCCCCCGAGCCTCTTGAGCCTGATAATTGGTGTCATATTGGTGTAACCATGTACGTAGAAGGTGAGCGACATAGTCAGGTTATGGATGAAACGGAAACAGCACTAAAAAGTGCCCAGTTGGAGCGTATTAACAACTGGAGTCGCTACCCTAAGTTAAATAAAAATGAACTTGATAGAGGCAGTGTTCGTTGGAGAACATTACTTGATAAAGCTCTGCTTCCTGAAAATTTAGTAATCTTTGTTCAGCGATGTTATCTTATGTCAGAACGTGGTCAAGCTAATGAATTGCATAGAGAAATATTTACTAGAATTCAGGACCCAGATAAAGGCTTATTGAAATCCTCTCGATTTATGCCTGCGGTTGAGCAAGTGGGTTATCAAGCTCTAATGGATCAATCGGTTCTGAAGGTTGTGTTGACCTCGTTGAAAGAATCGACCCAACCTATCAATTATTCGGTTAACTTGAGTGTCCCTCCCTTTGCTAACAAACAGCATTTTAAGTGGTTCAGGAGCGAACTATTACAGCTTTCCACTCAGCATCGGGCTCAGCTTGCTTTTGAGTTTTCAGAAGGGCATCTCATTGCTCATCTTGATTATATGAGACCAGTAGCAAAGATGTTGAGGGGGTTAGGGTGTAAAGTTATTGCTGGTCAAGCTGGGCGAACCATCGTTAGCACTCACTACATCAAAGATTTAAAGGTTAATTATATTAAGCTTCATCGAAGTTTGATTAAGAAAATAGATCAACGGCATGAGAATCAATTGTTTGTCCGCAGTTTAATTGGGGCATGTGGTGACTCACCAACTCAAGTGATTGCGGTGGGAGTCGAAACAAAACAAGAAAAGAATACCTTGATAGAGTTAGGCATAAACGGCTATCAAGGGCGATATTTCGACGAAGAACAACAAATTATCCCTTTACCTGATCAAAAAGCAAAGGCAGTGAAAACTGAATCTGTTGTGAAAGTTGGTCGAAGAAACCGATGGCGCAAGAGTAATAGCTAAGCATGAATTTTAAAGCGATTTTAGACAAGATTAAGCCAACGAATAACAAAGGCAGCTCTCAAGTTGTCATGTTAGGTAATGATGCTGTTTATGTTTCAGTGACAGGGCAAGCACCGCAAGTAACTAGCATCCCTCTGGTGAATGGAGATTGGGAAAGTGCGCTGAAAGAATCGCTTAGCAGTAAAGTCTTTGATAGTAATAGCGTCCAATTAATTGTTTGTGCTAATTATTATCAAACTTATCAGATTGATAAACCGGATATTCCAGAGAGCGAATGGTCGGTTGCACTGCCTTTTTTACTGAAAGATCTTGTCTCTGAAAGAGTGACAGAGATTACGGCGAGTGCGGTTGCGCTGCCCACGTCGAACAAGTTACAAGTCTATGTTTTGCCCAAAAAACTGTTAGACAAGCTAGTGAAGATTACTCTTTCAGCACAAGTTGAGCTGAAAGGTGTTGTTCCTGAAGATGAAATATGGGGTGACAGTGCCGGTGAACTTTCTAATTTTCTTCTTTTGCAGCGTAGTGCTAACACGCATTTTAAGCTGGGCGCATTTGTTGAAAATACCGTTTGTTTCCAAAGAACAATCCGTAGTGTAGTCCCACCTTTAACCGGTGTGGCATCAAGTGCCCTGCAGTTAGATGGGCTTGCTTTAGAGCTTCAACGTTCGATTGATTACCTTTCTTCTCAAATTAAAGGTACTCAACTTCATCAACTGAAAATTTGCTGTGATGAAGAGGATGAAGCGGAACTACGAGACGCGTTAAACAATACACTAAGTTCGACGGTTTCTTTATTAGTTGAAGAAGAACGCGAAAATTCAGAAAGCTTACTGGTTAAACTCGCGGCTGAAAAAGAGGCTTTTAATGTCAATCTTTACCCTGAACACCTCAAGCCTAAGAAAGAATACTTTACGCTGACCAATGTTGTTGCGAGTTGGGGACTTGTTTTTGTATTGCTGCTTGGTGGTTATTTTGTGATGCAATATAAAACGTCAAATTTAGATAAAGAGCTTACGGTTTTACAGCATCAATCGAAGCAACTTAACCAACAAGTTAAGCAATTGAATAGTAAGTTGATTCAGCATAAACCGTCTCCTGATAAAGTGGCGGCCGTTGCGCGTCTCAAACGTGAGACTCAGGCAAAGAAAGAGGCGTTGAAGGCGGTTGGGCAATACGACCAATCACAACAAGTCGGGTATTCTGGCGTCATGAATGCCTTAGCCAAATTGGGCCGAGATGACATCTCGCTTTCGCAGATCTACATGACTCACAATACTTTAGATCTTAGTGGTTTTGCTCGTAACGCAAAGGTCGTTCCTAACTGGATTGGTCAGTTTAAAAGTGAACTGAATCTTGTTGGGCGTGCTTTTGAAAAGTTAAAGATAGGCCGCAATGACCAAGATGTTGTTACGTTTGAATTAAATACTCGCAGGGAGAGTAAATAGTGCAACAGTGGAATCAGCTTAGCGATAAGTTTCTTGCATTAAGTCAGAGAGAGAAATGGCTACTTTTTGTGTGTGGTTTTGTTGGCTTATTCATGTTGCTATTTAGCTTAGTGGTTGAGCCAGCTTATAACGAGTTGCAAGCTAAAGAGAATCAATTAATGAGCCTTAGCCAGTCGAATCAAAGACAGCAAGGTGAGTTGCTTGTGCTACAAGCGAAACTCAATAGAGACCCCGACAAAGACATTAATCTTGAGTATAAAAAGCTGCTGGTGGAGAGCCAAGAACTGTCGCTTCAGTTAGCAGAGGTTGTGGATGGACTGATCTCTCCCTCTCAAATGTCGCAGTTGCTGGAAAGTGTTCTCAATGCAGGCAATGGGCTTAAGCTAGAATCTTTAGAATCGTTAAAACCAGAAGCAATTTCAAACAATCAAGAAACCAGTGAATACTCTGGTTACTTTCTTCATCCTGTGAGAATGGAACTGACGGGCAGCTATTTTGATATTTCAGCTTACCTTCAATCGCTTGAGTCTCTCCCTGTGAGCTATTACTGGCGCACATTTCAGTATTCGGTCGAAGAATACCCTAAAGCTCGACTGGTGTTTGAGGTTTACACGCTAGGCACAAGACAGGAGTTTATCGGTGGTTAGAACGTTATTGTTGTCCTTACTTTTTAGTAGCCCAATGGCTTGGGCCGAACAGGATCCTACAGCGCCATTAGGTTGGCTAACGCCACAGCAAAAAACAACGCCAACTAAAAAGGCGCCAACTCATTACCGCTTGCCATCATTGGAAAGTATTGTTTGCAAAGGGGATACGCCTTGCTATGCGGTTCTGAATGGTCAGATTCTCGGCCAAGGGGAAACGATCACAGGGTATCGAGTTAAGAATATAGATCCAGAATACGTCACTCTGCAGAGAAGCTCTAAGCAGTGGAAATTAGAGATGTTCTCTTTAGATATTAAGAATAATTAAGGTTTGAGTGAAGACATGCGTAAACTTGTAGTAGCAATCTTAGTGTCCTCTTTAGTTGGTTGTTCGATGGGGCACCGTGATCCTGTTGAGATAAAAGAATCTTTGAACGAATCGATCAATGCAGCGAATAGTAAAGCGCTTCATGATCTTCCTTCGTCGGTACAAGATGACCTGATGCCTCAGCTTAACTCTGATGCTATGTCACCGGGAATGGAAACGGCTAAACGTTTCCGTATTCAGGCGAAAGGGGTTGAGGCGAGAACCTTTTTTGCTAGCTTAGTCAAAGGCACCGAATACAGCGCGGCTATTCACCCAAGCGTTACCGGGAGTCTCACTTTAAACCTGACAGATGTGACGTTAGATGAAGTACTGTCTGTTGCTCAGGATATGTATGGTTACGATATTGAAAAGCGTGGCAAGGTGATTCAGGTATACCCTGCCGGCCTTCGCACTGTGACTATTCCTGTTGATTACTTACAAGTGAAGCGTTCTGGTCGATCATTGACGACCATCACTACCGGCACGATCTCCAACTCGGACAACAGCTCGTCGAACTCTTCAAGCTCCGACTCTAACTCGTCGAATTCATCAAACTCTTCTAACACATCAAACTCGACATCGAACGGTGGTACAGAGATTGAAACGACCTCTGAAAGTGATTTTTGGCCGCAACTTGAAGCGGCGGTTGCTCATTTGATTGGTTCGGGTAATGGGCAAAGCGTTGTCGTGACCCCGCAAGCGAGTGTGATTACGGTACGCGCTTACCCTGACGAGATTCGTGAGGTTCGTGAGTTCCTAGGTATTTCTCAGAAACGTCTGCAACGCCAAGTTATCTTGGAAGCTAAAATCATGGAAGTCACCCTGAGTGATGGTTATCAACAAGGTATTAGCTGGTCGAATTTATCTAAGTCGATTGGTAGTGGTGGTGTGGTTATAGACCGACCAGGAGGAACATTACCTCCATTGGATGCCATCAGCTCTTTGTTAGGCGGACAAACCAACGTAACGATATCAGACGGTAGCTTCGAAGCGGTATTGAGCTTTATGGATACACAGGGTGACTTGAACGTGCTATCGAGCCCACGAGTCACGGCTGCAAACAATCAGAAAGCGGTTATCAAGGTGGGTACAGACGAATACTACGTGACGGATTTATCAAGCGCGGTAGGCAGTGGTGATAATGCTAATGTTGCTCCCGAAGTTGAGTTAACGCCGTTCTTCTCTGGCATCTCTTTAGATGTGACCCCTCAGATAGACGATAAAGGCAGTGTCTTTTTACATGTTCACCCAGCCGTTATTGAGGTAGAGGAAGAAGTGAAAGAGCTCAACCTAGGTTCAACAACGGGCGTGGTTCAACTTCCGCTGGCGAAAAGCTCTATTCGTGAATCAGATTCCGTGATTCGAGCGCGAGACGGCGACGTGGTTGTTATTGGTGGGTTGATGAAATCCAACACCAGTGATGTGACGTCTAAAGTTCCATTCCTCGGTGATATTCCTGCATTAGGCCATTTGTTCCGAAATACCAACCAGTTGACGCAAAAAACGGAGCTCGTGATTTTGCTTAAACCAACGATCGTGGGTGTGAATACTTGGCAAACAGAGTTAGAGCGTTCTCGAGATCTTTTACAGCAGTGGTTCCCTGATGAAGAGTAATTGCTTACTTTCTCAATATAGAGTGGCAGTGTCTCACTAAGCTGGAGCGTCGAATGTATCAAGCTCACTTTGGTTTTGAACAACTGCCATTTACACTAACGCCGAATACCGATTTTTTTTATGGTTTAGCGCCTCATTTCGAGGCCATTCAAACGGTAATCTCGGCGTTAGAAATGGGTGAGGGCGTGATTAAGGTGACGGGCGAAGTGGGTACTGGTAAAACCATGGTTTGCCGGATGTTAGTCAATCACTTACACGACTGTACCGCCTTAATTTACCTGCCAAATCCGGTACTCTCTGGTGCAGACTTACGTCAAGCTGTTGCTAAAGAGCTCGGTTTGACCATCGATAATGAGGCCACTTTAGTCGATAACATTCAACATAAGTTGATTGAGTTGCACAACGCCGGGTTAAGAGTGGTCGCGATTCTTGATGAGGCTCAAGCGCTATCGGATGAAGCTCTTGAAACATTAAGGTTGTTCGGCAATCTTGAAACTGAAGACAAAAAACTGCTACAGATTGTTCTACTAGGGCAGCCAGAGCTGGATATTCGGTTAGAGGCTTATCACCTCAGGCAATTTCGCCAGAGAATCACGTTCAGTTCGACATTGAGAGCGCTTACGCTCGATGAAACCGTTGCGTATATTGATAATCGGATCGTTAAGTCTGGCGGTAACCCTGGGCTATTCAGTTTGAATCAAAAAAAGGCGATTTGTCGCTCATCGTTAGGTATTCCTAGATTGATAAACCAACTTTGTCACAAGGCTCTATTGCTTTCGTTCAGCGAAGATAAGAAAAGTATCGACAACCAACATCTGTTTTCAGCTATGCATGAAACGTACGATGTGTGTAAGCCTAAATTTAAAACGCCAATACTGTGGGGTTGGAATTAATTATGAGCGTCATTAACAACGCCTTGTCTGAATTGGCAAAGAAGAAATCAACAACTTCGATTGAAGCGGCCGTGGTACCTAAAGTCCGCTCGCGCTCCCCTTTGGTGTGGATAGCCGCGGGTTTTACTCTCAGTTTAGCGATGGGCGGTTGGGCTATCTCGCAAGGCCCTAGCGTCGACAGGTCAATATCGACTCGAGATTCACAAATCCAAGTGGCGCTTTCTGATAGCTCGGTAGACGTACAGAATGTGGCTACTCAAGCGATATTATCTCCCACCAAAAAGTTGGTGACGCTAGAATTAGTTAACCATTCTGTAGAAAAGGCAGCGACGGTAAATAGTGTTCAAGCTAAGGCTGTTTCATTTGATGTGGCAGATACTCATCAAGCAACACAGCGACAAACGGCACTTAAACCTTTGAATGCGTCAAAAGCAAATAAGCCAGCAATTCCCAAGCCGGTGTATGTTGCGAGTGTGGCAAAAAACAACTCGACGTCTATCCCTAGTGAGCACGAAGGTTCTGATGGATCCGAAAATAGTGGCATGCTGATTGAACAAGTGAATCTGACGCATGAACAATTATCACACAATGCACAAGGGCGCGCTCAAAAAGCCTTGGATGCAAACGATCTTACTGGTGCCTTGAAAGGTTATGCCGAGGCGCTGCGTTATACTCCTCAAAATGAGGATGTTCGCCAGAAACTCGCTATTCTCTATTTTGGTAAAGGCGATACTCGTAAAGCCTACGAACTTTTCCAGTCGGGTATTAAGCTTAATACTAACAGCGAAAAATTACGCTTAGGTTTATCTAAATTGTTAGTTAAAGCGAATCAAGCTGAAGCCGCATTGAGCCCATTAGTCCATCTGCCGCCGAACCCTACCCAAGATTATTTAGCAATGCGTGCGGCATTGAGTCAAAAATCTCAACAAGAAGAGATTGCATTAGAGAGTTATCAAAAGTTGGTTGAGATTAATTCGGATAATGCTCGCTGGTGGCTAGGTTTAGCCATCCAGCAAGAGCGTCAACTAGATTTGACCGCTGCAAAACAATCATATCAAGGTGCCTTAACCAGAGTCGGAATCTCATCTCAATCGCAAAACTTTGTCCGCGACAGATTAAAAATAATCGATGCCTTAGAGGAGAACGACGATGCAAATTAGATTAAGAAAAAGGCTTGGTGATTTGCTCGTAGAAGAAGGCATTATTACCGAAGATCAAGTTGCACAAGCCCTTGTCGCTCAGAAAAGTACTGGTCGCAAGCTTGGCGATACACTTATTGAACTTGGTTTTTTGTCTGAGCAACAGATGCTGAGCTTTTTGTCGCAACAGCTTGCCATTCCTCTTATTGATCTTAGCCGTGCAAATATCGATGTAGAAGCGGTTCAGCTTTTACCCGAAGTGCATGCTCGCCGCCTTCGAGCATTAGTTATTGGGCGCCAAGGCGATACGTTACGTATTGCAATGAGTGATCCTGCGGATCTATTTGCACAAGAGTCACTGCTTGGCCAGTTAGGTGATTACGCTTTAGAGTTTGTTGTCGCTCCTGAAAGGCAACTGGTTGATGGTTTTGACCGTTATTATCGAAGAACCAAAGAGATCGCGTCTTTCGCCGAGCAGCTTGATGCTGAACACCAAGTCCATGATGCCTTCGATTTTGATATAGCCGAAGAGGACAGCGACGAAGTCACCGTCGTTAAGTTAATTAATTCGTTATTTGAAGATGCAATCCAAGTGGGCGCGTCAGATATCCATATCGAACCCGATTCTAACGTCCTACGTCTTCGTCAACGTATCGACGGTGTATTGCATGAAACTTTATTAAACGAAGTCAATATCGGTTCTGCACTGGTACTGCGTTTAAAACTGATGGCAAACCTCGATATCTCAGAGAAACGTCTTCCTCAAGACGGCCGCTTTAATATTCGCGCGAAAGGTCAATCTGTTGATATTCGTATGTCGACTATGCCAGTTCAACATGGTGAATCGGTGGTGATGCGTCTGCTTAATCAATCTGCAGGTTTGCGTAAATTAGAAGCATCAGGCATACCAAGTGATCTACTGGTTCGCCTTCGTCATCAACTACGTCGTCCTCATGGCATGATTTTAGTGACCGGGCCAACTGGCTCAGGTAAAACGACGACCTTATACGGTGCGTTAAGTGAATTGAATGAACCGGGTAAAAAGATCATTACCGCAGAAGATCCGGTAGAGTATCGTCTTCCTCGTGTAAACCAAGTTCAGGTAAACCCTAAAATTAACCTCGATTTCTCAACTGTTTTGAGAACTTTTTTGCGTCAGGACCCAGACATCATTCTTATTGGTGAGATGCGTGACCATGAAACCGTTGAGATTGGTTTAAGGGCCGCATTAACAGGTCACTTAGTCTTAAGTACGCTGCATACTAATGATGCCGTAGACAGTGCGCTGCGCATGATGGATATGGGAGCGCCGGGTTACCTAGTGGCGAGTGCGGTTCGAGCCGTGGTCGCTCAGCGATTGGTTCGTAAAGTGTGCACCGATTGTCAGGTTGAGGATGAATTAGATGAACCTCGCAAGCAATGGCTAAGCGTACGCTTTCCGAATCAAGTGGGTGTGCCATTTATGAAAGGGCGTGGCTGTCAAAACTGTAACCTAACGGGGTACCGTGGGCGTATTGGTGTCTTTGAAATGTTAGAGCTAGAACAGAATATGATGGATGCCCTTAGAGCCAATGATGCGGTTGGTTTTGCTCAAACTGCAAGACAGTCCAAAAATTACAAACCATTATTGGCTTCAGCTATGGAGCTGGCTCTGCAAGGTGTGGTGAGTCTTGATGAGATAATGCATCTTGGCGAGGGTGATGCGTCCGGTGCCACTGACCCAATTTATCTGTAGGGGTAGAATGATATGCCAACGTATCGTTATGTAGGTCGCAGCTCTGATGGGAGCCAAGTAAGTGGGCAATTAGATGCGAATAACGAAGATCTTGCTGCTGAAAGCTTGATGAACAAAGGGATCATTCCAACCTCTATCAAGCTAGGTAAAAGTGGCGGCTCTGTATTGGATATGGATGTATCTAGCCTGTTTTCGCCCAATGTCCCTCTTGAGGTGTTGGTTCTGTTCTGTCGACAGTTATACAGCCTGACGAAAGCCGGTGTACCACTATTAAGGTCGATGAAAGGTTTGACCCAAAATTGCGAAAATAAACAGTTGAAAGCAGCGCTAGAGGAAGTCGTCGCTGAGCTCACCAATGGTCGTGGATTAGCGGCGTCGATGCAGATGCACCCCAAGGTATTCAGTCCATTGTTTGTATCGATGATTGGTGTTGGTGAAAACACGGGTCGTTTAGATCAGGCTCTGTTACAACTCGCTGGGTATTATGAACAAGAGGTAGAGACTCGTAAGCGAATCAAGACCGCGATGCGTTATCCAACCTTCGTGATCAGCTTTATCTTGATCGCAATGTTCATTCTTAACATCAAAGTTATTCCACAGTTCTCTAGTATGTTCGCCCGTTTCGGGGTCGATCTTCCGCTACCTACTCGTATCTTGATTGGTATGTCGGAGTTTTTTGTCAATTACTGGGGCCTAATGCTCGGCGTGATCTTTGGTCTTATCTTTGCTTTTAAAGCCTGGGTTAAGACAGATAAAGGGCTAGAGAAGTGGGACAAAATGCGCCTAAGAATACCGGTAATCGGCGGTGTAGTTAATCGAGCATTGCTGTCGCGATTTTCACGTACCTTTGCATTGATGCTCAAAGCAGGTGTACCACTAAACCAATCGTTAGCTTTGTCGGCGGAAGCTTTAGATAACCGTTTCCTTGAGCTTCGAGTTCAAGCCATGAAATCGGCCATAGAGGCGGGTAGCACGGTCTCGTCTACTGCGATTAATAGTGAGATTTTTACACCTTTGGTGATACAAATGATTTCAGTGGGTGAAGAAACCGGTCGTATCGATGAGTTGTTGCTTGAAGTGTCCGATTACTATGATCGAGAAGTCGATTATGACTTAAAAACATTAACCGCTCGAATCGAACCAATTTTGTTGGTCATCGTTGCCGGTATGGTGTTGGTTTTAGCTCTGGGTATCTTCCTACCAATGTGGGGAATGTTGGATGCAATCAAAGGCTAATCAATGATAAATAACCTACAGCGCTCACGTTTTGCTGTCTGGAGTGTGGTTATTCTTTTTCTGATTGTAGGATTGCTCTCTGCGTGGGAAACGGTGGAAGAAGAAGCGGCCAACACTGCATTGATCGTGGCGAGTAAACGAATTGTAGAGCAAGCAAATTTGTACAAACAACAGTATCTGTTGAAGGGAAATAAGCAAAAAAACAGCTCCGAACAATCAAAGGCTTATAGTCAGACGGGATGGCTTATGCCGATTCAAGGCGAGTCGCGAGATTGCCGTTATTGGTTGAGTCAATTATATCCCCAAGAGAGCATTTTAGGGCTAAGCTCTCCAAGTATTGAGGATAAAAGTGATAACATACAGTTTCATTGTCGTTATCATTATAGTGAACAGTATCAGATAGATATATTGCTTAAAAAAGAACGGTTTAGTGTTAAAGCCAATATTTTGGCTTTGTGAATATATTGACACTGTTTTTATGGTTTTATACGTGTGCAAATGTATAATGCGCGTTAGTGATTAGATGGGTAGGTAGAAAATGCTTAAAAATCAAAAGGGTTTCTCCCTTGTCGAATTAGTTGTCGTAATTGTCGTTGTTGGTTTATTGGCAGTGGCTGCTTTACCTCGCTTCTTAGATGTGACTGATGAGGCTAAAAAATCAAGTATTGAGGGCGTTGCGGGTGGTTTTGCAACCGCAGTGTTATCAGCAAGAGCGCAATGGGAAGCCGAAGCAAGACCCTCAGAGAAGATCGGCGCTGAAACATACAATACTGTAGATTATGATGGTGTTGATTTTTGGTTAACAAGATCAAAGAACAGTAGCAATGAAGATACTGATTTTCGAGACGGCTACCCATGGACTTTGAATAGCGATTCTTCAGTCGCACCTGGAGATATTTCTTCTGAAACTTGTGCTGAATTGATGAGAAACTTGTTGCAGAATCCGCCAGAAGTTGGCACGGTTGATGAAATTGATGACGATTCAAATTACAAATATTCAGCGCAAGCGAATTCTGGTGATGCAACCTGTACTTACATTCAATTAGAAGGTAATACCGAGCACCAATTTGTTTACGAAATTAAAACTGGTCGTGTGACCGTAACTTTGCAGTAAGTCTGCGTAAAATTAAACATAGAGAGAGCTAAACTATGAAAAGACAAGGCGGTTTCACCCTAATCGAACTAGTGGTTGTAATTGTTATTCTAGGTATTCTGGCTGTAACAGCGGCACCACGTTTCCTAAACCTGCAAGATGATGCGAAAGAATCTGCGCTACAAGGTTTAGCTGGAGCAATGAATGGTGCTTCGGGCATTGTATTTGGTAAAGCTGCCATTGAAGGTGAAGAAACTTCAGGTACAACTGTAGACGTTGAAGGTGTTCAAACTATTTGGGGGTATCCAACAGCTACTTCTGAAGGTATTGCAGCAGCTATTGATGTTGATGGTTTTGTATATCTTGCTGACGGTTCTGTTAGTGCTGGCGCTACAGTTGACTATGGTTTTGAAGGTTACACAGCTCAATGTGTACGCTATACAGCTGCAACATCAGCAGCACAAGCTACAGCCCGAGTTGTAAGCCCTACTGGTGATGATGCGGTAAATGGCGCGTGTGAGTAACCTTTAGCTTTTAAGTGAAAAAGGCCAGCACCTGCTGGCCTTTTTTCTATCTACAACACATAAATATCAAAACGATTCATATACATAACATCGTAAGCTTCGTTATCTTGTATAATCAGTATTCGCTAGGCAGTTAGAGGCTCATTATGGATAGCAGCCCCACATCCAAAGGTTTTACTCTGGTAGAGCTGATCATTGTTATCATTATCCTCGGTATTGTTTCCACTTTTGCCGCGAGCCGCTTCATTGGTACTTCTAGCTTTTCAGCTTTTACAGCACAAGAGCAAATTATCTCGGTGATTCGTCAGGTTCAAGTAAATCGAATTCAGACAAACATTCCCAACTTATACAGTTACTGTAATGACGCGAGCCGCCCTAAGCTTCAAAAACTTTGCCTGCGGAGCCGCATAACGATCAATGCTCGTTGTATTGGTAGCTCAAGCGGTTGCAGTGCCAGTGATTCTAATGCCCGAAGTGATGCAGTTGTAGCTGATCAAGTCTCGTTCAGTACTACACCTTCAGTGTCACACATTACGTTTGATCTGCTCGGTAACCCACTTGATACTGCAAGTCGTGGCATGAGCATTTTGATTACCGCAGGGCAAAGCCAAGCCAATGTTTGTATTAACTCTCAAGGTTATGTACGTGAAGGGGCGTGCCTATGATTCGCTCACGTGGTTTTACTCTGATTGAAAGTATTGTTGTGATTATCGTTTTGGGTATTGCGATGGTCACGATTACCAGTTTTTTAGCACCACAAGTGGCAAGTTCAGCAGACCCACAATATCAAAACCGCTCAGTGGCTTTAGGTCAGAGTTTGATGAACCAAATTTTAGCTCGTGGCTTTGATGAAAATAGCGATTTTGAGGGCGGTCTGATTCGTTGTGGTGATGCTGGAGAGGTGACCTGTTCGAATCCAAATGAACTAGGGACGGATGGAGCAGAGGCAACGCCTGCAGATTTTACTGATGTCGATGACTATATCGGTTGTTGGTACACAGATACCACCGAGTCTGCGTGTGTTTCATCACCTAAGTATCCTCTCGCTAATATCCTAGATGAAAATATCAAAGACAGTTATGCCAATTTTCGTGTTGAGGTTTCGGTGTTTTATGATCAAAACATGGATGGAATTGATGATGAATCTATTGGCACAATGAAACGCGTTGAGTTACAGATCTTTGGTGGTAACAACCGCTATAGCTTGGTTGCTTATAAGGGGAATTACTAATGAAGCAACGTGGTTTTACCCTAATTGAAATGATTGTGACGATCGTGGTTGTTGGTGTGATTGGGTTGGCTATCGCTGGTTTTGTTGAATACGGCATGAAAGGGTATGTTGAGACTATTGACCGGCAGAAGGTACAAGTTAAAGGACAGTTTGTTGTCGAAAAGATGTCGCGAGAAATCAGCCACGCGGTCCCCAATAGTTTTGATTCGGACTATACTCCTGCATCGGCTTATGACCAAAAATGTCTTACTTTTTACGCTATTAAATACTCAGGCTTTTATCACCTTGATGAAGCGACAGATGAACTGAATTTTATTATCGGCCAAGACTCCCCAATACTCGATGTAAATGATTTTCTTATTATTAACCCAACCGCGTACTCGGAGTTGGTGGCTGGTTCAACTAAGCGGATTCCTGTGTCGGGCTTGGTTTCAACAGCCAATGTATTTACCGCACCTTCCGTTAACTTAAGTAGTCAGTCTATTGCTCAACGACATTATATTTATGATGGTAGTGATGCGGTGAGTTACTGTTTAGTGAATGATACTGTTCAGAATCAAGGCCTAATTCAACGTAATGGAATTACCGTTGCAGACAGTATCAATTATGCTAAAAGTAACTTCCACTACGAAGAACCAAGTTTGCAGCGTGGTGGTGTGATTCATATCGACCTCGTGCTTGAGCAAAACAGTGAAGTAAGCGTTTACCAACAAGATGTGCAGGTACTCAATGCGCCATAGAAAATCATCTCAACAAGGCAGTGTTTTAGTCGTCGCCATATTTGTTATTGTGGTGATGGGCTTTCTTGCGACTTCTTTAGTGCAAGTGCAGTGGTCAAATCACGATACCTTGACGCGTAAACAGCTTGGCACACAAGCTTGGTTACTCGCGCATTCTGCTAATGAGTGGGCACTTACTCAAGTCTACCCTTTGACAGTATCGCCAGCGGTTTCCACCAGTGTGAGTACTGTATGTAGCACCTTAAATGCCAATCAAGTGAGTAGTGGTATGTCGACCATCTGTACCGTAGACCAATTAACCTGCAGTCAAATTGGTGTTTTAGATGATGTTGGTTTTTTCAAGATTGAATCAACAGCCATTTGTGGTTCAGGTATCAACCAAGTACAGCGTATTCAAGAAGTTTGGGTGAGGGAGTAATTAATAATGGAAGTATGTAAGTATATTTTAATGACCTGTTTTCTCCTATTTCCTTTATTCGTTTCGGCATCGACTTGTAATGTAAACCCTAGCAATGAATTTAAAATATCATTTGAGATAACCTCTGCTCGACTGCTTGAGTCCGTTACTGCAGAAAAAGAGCCTGGGCGTAATAATACAGAGTATACAATCTGGACTAACGATATTAACGAACCAACAGTTGGTGAGACTCCTTTTATTAGAGATCCGAAATACATGACTGTTGGGGGGGACTATAATGTAGAAATTATTTATCAACCGGGGATTAGGGGGGAGGCAGGAACTGCGGATTACTATGTTGATGATGGACAGGGTTTTACTTTTTTAGGCAATTACAAAGCAGACTTTAAAGGTATTCACCCTCAAAGCGTAAATATAAATAGCGGAAATTCTTCAAATTTAGAATGTGATAGTTCAGATACTAATCCTCCACCTATTTATTCAAGAGACGCTCAATTTCAATTTGGTGTCATGCAATGTAATGGCTCAGAATGTAAGATTCCGCTGAATAAACCTTTTACGAATACGCCACTTGTGTTTGTAATGCCAACTATCGATCCAGCTAACCCGGACTCAGATGCTCCTGCAACGTTAGTTGTGACTAATGTTACGAAAACGGAAGCAACGATTGAGCAAATTAAAGCTCCAAAGAATGGAGGTGGCTCCGATTTAACTAGTCAACCAATGACAGAGGTTAGCTATCTTGCTATTGAACCCGGTGTTGCTGATTTTAGTGGTCATGAAGTTATTGCTGGTTACTTGGATACAAATAGATACAAATCAAAAAATGGTACAAATGGTAATGCTGAGTCCGTTGCATATTCTACATTTGGAGCCCTACAAGCCCTTAATTCCCCAGTTGTTATCCATCAACTTCAAACAAGGAACAATGGTGATAGATGGGTGACATCCGGTAAACTTCTTGGGGGGAATGACAATAATGAAGCAAGGCTGTTTTTAGAGTTATCGGCGTCAAGAGTTGATAATAATTACCAAGAGGAACGGGTGGGTTTTATCGCAACAAACTCCACAAGTGGCTCAATTCTTGAGGTTGATGGCTACAAGGTTCAGTTTGCTCGGGGTTATGATACACCAAGTCAAAACGGTAATGACCCAATGCTAGATGGTTGTGAAGATAAATACGCAACGAGCTCTCTAACTAATATTGATGGGATCATCGCCAACAAACAAGAGAGAGTTGGCGGGCATGGTGGTTGGTTACGTAGATGTAATGTCAATAGTAACCAAGTGAGTTTTGTTGTTGATGAAGACTTTAGAGACCGTACTCATCTTCCTGAGGAAGTGGGTTACTTTGCTTTTGAGCTTGAAGATATACCATTAGATATATGTGACGTTACCCCACATGTGGTTCAATCTTGGGGGGGGAATAGTAGCTTAAAGTGGACCTCCAATACGGCCTCTATCCAAATTAAAGGTACTTATCAATCTAGCGGGCAAGTAGGTATTTGGGTTGACCCGACAAACCCAACCGTAAACCCAAAGACACAATGTGATGGCAAGGAGTGTGTAGAGAACTCATCGCTATATATAACTGAGCCTAATATTGTCGATTTAGATTTACCAACAGGTCAAAATGTGGATGCAGGTTGGCAAGAAGTAGCTCTGCCTAGTGGTAAGTATAATACGGTGTCTGCTGGAGGTTCAGGCACGCTGACCTTGACAGGTGATACTTATTATATCGAGCACTTAATTATTGGTGGTGGCAGTAAATTAGTATTGTCTCAAAATACTAAAATCTATGTGAATAGTTTTGAGTTGTCCGGTGGTGGTGAAGTGATTCATAGTGACTTTAAGCTATCTATATGGGCAGAAAACTATAATGGTAGTAATGCGCTCGTCTACGTAACAAGGAGTTTGAACGCGTTAATCTTTAGTCGAGATAAGGTCTTTGTATCTGGTGGTAATGGGGTTGTTTATGGGAGAGTCACGGCTAAAAATATAATATTGGAACCTGATGGTAAAATTATTGATGATGGTCAGTTTTGCTCTGTGCAACCATCAAATTACCAATTGACTTTGACGCCTAATAAAGATTTCTCTTTGTTGTGTGAAACTCCACAGGTCACAGTAACTGTGACTGACTCTCAAGGGAATCCAGTCACGGAGCAAGTTGAGGTTTATATTACGATACCTACTGGTATGACTTTTGAGAGTGTTATTGAAGGGCGCTATAACGGTGGTAATTCTTATTCGACAAATTCATCGGGAATATTAACGCTTGGCTTGGACGCGACCTCAATTGGTACTTATAAAATTGAGGCTGAATTGGCGTCAGACTCAAATCAAAATGACTCAGGTGACTTTTTAGTATCGCTGTACAAATTTAAAGCAAGTGATGTGTATGCTGTAGCCGATCAAACTGCGACCTTTGATTTGAAAGTCTTGGCTTGCAAAGATGATGAAGCAACATTAGTTTCTGGTTACCAAGGAGATAAAAACCTCAATGTCTCAGACTTTTCATTGGTTATCCCTACACCTGATCAGGGAGCTGTTGATGGGAATTTATTGGTAAAGAGTAAGAGTGATTGGAGTGATACTTCCGTAACTTTTGAATTTGATAGCTCAGCTCAATCGACAGGCTCCATTGTTTATAGTGAGTCGGGGAAAGTTAGCTTCAAACTTTCAGACCCAACTTTTGAATGCCCAGCGGGATATGACTGTGAAGATAATGATGGTGAAAGTTGGGATGCATTAGAAGGGAACGTCGATGTTTATGTCAGACCTTGGAAATTTGCAATTTGTACTGATAATAACTCTGATGGTGATAGCATTGGTGGTGCTGCATTTGTTGCCGCTGGTGAGGCGTTTGATGTCTACGCTCGTCCAATCAAGCATACCAACTCATCTGATGTTTGTACTGATGATAACTTATTGACGAATAATTACTTTAAGTCGACAGCAAGCGTGCAAGTGACAACGACTTTAGAGACACCTTCAACTGCGGATTACCCAGACGCTGAGTTAGGGGATTTAACCCCTGAGGTTCAACTAACTAAGCAAATTTCCCCGAATGATCAGACTAATAAAGGCTATAAATTCGAGAGTTTAAAATACTCAGAAGTGGGTAGCTTTAACTTTATTGCGACAGAGGCCGGTAGTTTTTATGGTTCAATTTTAAGTGGCTTTTCTGGTAGTAAATCGATAGGGCGTTTTTACCCTAAATTCTTTGTCCAAGATACTCCTGAGTGGAATGTTGCAAATCAAAGTGATATTGCATACTTAGACCAACCTTATGATTCTGCAGTTCATCAAGTGTACCCAATGGCATCAGGTGAAAGCAGTGTTGACAACGTGCTTAACAATTATCGTTTCTTCCATCCAGACTTACAGGCAGAATTTGGTGTTCTAGATGATACAGCTGTCGATAATAGATTCTTGCTGGATACTGGATCTGGTACTTGGTCTACTGATCGCAAGCATTGGTTGTTGAACGATAGTGCCGCTGTTCTTGAGCGAGTTACGGATTCTGATAGTGTTAGCCGCAAGGATAATCCTTTTAATACATCGGATGCTAATTCTACTGTTACCCATTTCGGTTTGACGGTAGACGGTGTTGACCCTGTGTCATTTACTGATTCAGATACTTTGACAGACTCTGTAGAGTTTCTGGTTCAGCCCCCAGCTCGATATGGTCGAATGGCGCTAGATGATATTGGTGGCAATTCCGATACAACTTTAACGATTCCACTGCGATCTGAGTTCTGGGATGGTAATGAATTCGTTGTGAATGAAGATGATGACCGCAGTACCTTCAATGGTGCAAATGTCTGTAAGCAAGTTATTTGGCACAGTGAGGGAGCGACAACCACATTGGCTTCACTTAACGGCAGTGGCAGTGTCGATGATGGTGAGAAAAAAGTCACCGCGAATCAAAATACACCAACAGGTACAGATTCGCCGCGTGAGCAAGTCCGTCTGTGGCTAAGAATGGATGATTCTGAGCCTGAGAGTGATGGTGGAAATAACATCTCATGTAGTGGCAGTGATCAAGATCAACCATGGTTGCGCTACAACTGGCGCCAGCTAGGTGATGAAGATCCCTCCACCGTCGTCACATTTGGTATCTACCGCGGTAACGATCGTGTGATCTACCGAGGTGAAAGTGGTTTAACAGGTCAGTAATAATATAATTTTTGCCTCTTAAGTTAGGAATCTGTAAGAAATTGCGGGTTTCAGTCCATGTTTATACTTCAATGCCTTGCCGTGACAGCAAGGCATTGGTACATTTAGTGCAATTTTTGTCTTCTAATTCTTGCAGGATGAGCGAAGAATATGTTTAAAAAACTTCGTGGCATGTTTTCAAACGACCTATCGATTGATTTAGGTACCGCCAATACCCTTATATATGTAAAAGGCCAAGGCATTGTTCTTGATGAGCCTTCAGTTGTCGCTATTCGTCAAGATCGCACGGGATCGGCAAAAAGTGTTGCTGCTGTTGGTCACGCAGCTAAGCAAATGCTTGGTCGTACGCCTGGTAACATCTCAGCGATCCGTCCAATGAAAGACGGTGTGATTGCTGACTTTTACGTAACGGAAAAAATGCTTCAGCACTTCATCAAACAAGTGCACGATAACAGTGTTCTTAAACCAAGCCCTCGTGTTTTGGTTTGTGTTCCTTGTGGTTCAACGCAAGTTGAGCGCCGTGCTATCCGTGAATCGGCGCTAGGTGCTGGTGCTCGTGAGGTTTACCTTATCGATGAGCCTATGGCTGCTGCGATTGGTGCTGGCCTGCGCGTATCTGAACCAACGGGTTCTATGGTGGTTGATATCGGTGGTGGTACAACTGAAGTTGCCGTTATCTCACTCAATGGCGTGGTTTACTCATCATCTGTTCGTATCGGTGGTGACCGTTTTGATGAAGCTATCATCAACTATGTTCGCCGTAACTACGGCAGCTTGATCGGTGAAGCGACAGCAGAGAAGATCAAACACGAAATCGGTTCAGCTTACCCTGGCGATGAAGTGGAAGAGATCGAAGTTCGTGGTCGCAACCTTGCTGAAGGTGTGCCTCGTAGCTTTAGCCTAAACTCAAACGAAATTCTTGAAGCACTTCAAGAGCCTCTATCTGGCATTGTTTCTGCAGTAATGGTTGCACTTGAACAGTGTCCACCTGAACTGGCTTCTGATATCTCAGAAAACGGTATGGTATTGACTGGCGGTGGTGCATTACTAAAAGATCTAGACCGTTTGTTAACTGAAGAAACCGGCATCCCTGTTGTTGTTGCAGAAGAGCCATTAACGTGTGTTGCTCTAGGTGGCGGTAAAGCCTTAGAGATGATCGACATGCACGGTGGTGACCTGTTCAGCGAAGAATAATATTTAGTGTTAGGCTCTTTTCTTATCTAGTTTTATGTGAAGAGCCTAGGACCTTGTCTATAGGATCAAATGTAGCTCTAGGACCAAATATAGAATGAAGCCAATTTTTGGTAGAGGTCCCTCTCTACAATTGCGCCTGTTTTTTGCTGTAACTTTATCAGCCAGCCTTATGCTGGCTGATAGTCGTTTAGATGCTTTCTCAAATGTTCGCTATCTATTAAACAGCGTGGTTGCCCCTATTCAGTATGCAGCTAACTTACCTCGCACTATGTTCGATGGTGTATACGACCGTTTTAGTACCCGTAAAGTGCTAGTCGAATCTAACCATAATATTAAACGAGAAGTCTTACGGTTGAAGAGTGAGCTGATTCTGCTTGACCAATATCAAGAAGAAAATAAGCGCCTTCGTAAACTGTTAGGATCGCCGTTTATCCGTGATGAGAAGAAAGTTGTCACAGAAGTGATGGCAGTCGACACTTCACCATACCGTTATCAAGTCGTGATCGACAAAGGTCAGATTGATGGGGTGTATGAAGGGCAGCCGGTGATTAACGAGAAAGGCATTGTCGGCCAAGTGACGTTTGTTGCTGCTCACAATAGCCGTGTTCTACTGCTTATTGATGCAAACAACGCAATTCCTGTGCAAGTTATTCGAAACGATATTCGGGTGATCGCTTCGGGTAATGGCATGATGGATGAGATCCAGCTAGAACACATTCCAACCAGCACCGATATCCAACAAGAAGATCTATTAGTGACGTCTGGTTTGGGTGGGGTTTATCCTGAAGGGTATCCAGTGGCTCATGTTTCTTCGGTTGACTACGACCCGAAACGCGAGTTTGCCGTTATTAAAGCAGAGCCAGTGGTTGAGTTTGATAAGCTCAGATACTTGCTTCTTGTATGGCCTGATGAAAACAAACAGATGAAAGCAGAGCAATCCAGCATTGAACAAGTATTGTTAGAGGGTGAAGATGGCCAATAGTGTTTTAAGAAGTAAAATAGTAATTGGCTGCTCATTTTTGATAGCACTTATTCTGCAAACTATCCCTTGGCCTGGTAGCTTAGATCTTTTTAGGCCATCTTGGTTATTACTGGTTACCTGTTACTGGGTTTTGGCTATGCCTCATCGTGTTAACGTGGGTAGCGCTTTGATTCTTGGCTTATTGTGGGACCTCTTGATCGGTTCTACGCTAGGGATTAGAGGAATGATGATGGCAATTGTGATGTACATAATTGCGCTTAACTTCCTTGTCATTCGTAATATGGCATTGTGGCAGCAAGCCATGATCATTGCAGCGTTAACGGTGTTATTTGAAGTATTGATATTCTTTGGTGAATATTTGATTCAAGATGTCGTATTCAATCCATTGTCGTTATGGAGTGCACTGATAAACTGTATACTTTGGCCTTGGGTGTTTTTATTAATGAGACGAGTTCGTCGTCATTGGCATGTAAGGTAGCGTGACGATGGAAAAGAAGTCTTTAGTATTAGCATCTGGTTCCCCGCGCCGCAAAGAGCTGCTATCTCAACTTGGTTATGAGTTTTCTGTTCTCGTGACTGATGTGGAAGAGTGTAAACACGCCCAAGAAACCGCCGAAGAATATGTTAAGCGGCTATCATTGGATAAGGCTTTAGCTGCTTTGTCTTTGTTAGGTGTTAATGATTCTGAAAAGCAGCATGTCGTTCTAGGTTCTGATACCGTAGTCGTCAGTCAAGGGCAGGTACTCGAGAAGCCTGCGGATTTTTCTGATTCTAAGCGAATGCTTACTCAATTAGCTAATCATCGCCATCAGGTGATGACGGCTGTCTCTGTTGTCTCGGCTACACAACAAAATACAAAAATCGTTATTACCGACGTATGGTTTAAACCCCTCAGTGAAAAAGAAATAGAACAATACTGGGAAACAGGGGAGCCATGCGATAAAGCCGGTAGCTATGGGATCCAAGGTTTGGGTGGACGCTTTGTTACCCGAATCGAAGGTAGTTATTACGCCGTTGTCGGCTTACCTTTATTTGAAACGGACCAGCTACTGCAAGAATTCTTATAATTACTGATCTGAGGTGCACCATGAGTGCTGAATTGTTGCTGAACGTGACCCCGAGTGAAACTCGTGTGGCCATGATTGAAGGGGGAACTCTTCAGGAGATCCATGTCGAACGAGATGCTCGACGCGGCATCGTAGGAAATATCTATAAAGGACGTGTCAGTCGTGTTCTGCCAGGAATGCAGGCAGCTTTTGTGGATATAGGTCTTGAGAAAGCAGCTTTTTTACACGCCTCTGATATTGTTCCGCATACTGAATGTGTCGCTGAAAATGAAAAGAAACAGTTTCAAGTTCGTGATATATCAGAGCTTGTTCGCCAAGGACAAGATATTGTGGTTCAAGTCGTCAAAGATCCCCTAGGTACCAAAGGGGCCCGATTAACGACAGATATCACTCTACCATCTCGTTATCTGGTCTTTATGCCGGGTGCTAGCCATGTTGGTGTTTCTCAGCGTATCGATAGCGAATCTGAACGTAATCGCCTTAAGAAAGTGGTATCTCGTTACTGTGACGAACACGGTGGCTTTATCATCCGTACCGCAGCCGAAGGTGCTGATTCTAATGAGCTTGCACAAGATGCCGCGTTCTTGAAGCGACTTTGGCTAAAAGTGTTAGAGCGTCGTGGTAAGCACAAAGCACGCACTCGTTTGTACGGTGAGCTTTGTTTAAGTCAACGTATCTTGCGTGACTTTGTAGGAACTGAGCTGAGCAAGATCCAGGTCGATTCTCGTCTAGAATATGAAAACCTAAAAGAATTCACTTCTGAGTACGTGCCAGAGCTGACCGACAAGTTAGAGTTGTATGAAGGCGATAAGCCGATCTTTGATATGTACGATACCGAGAACGAGATTCAGCGCTCTTTGGATCGGAAAGTCGAATTAAAGTCTGGTGGGTATCTGATTATCGACCAAACTGAAGCGATGACCACTGTTGATATCAACACTGGCGCGTTTGTTGGTCGTCGTAATCTAGAAGAGACGATCTTCAATACTAACGTCGAAGCGACACAGGCGATTGCCCGTCAGCTGCGTCTGCGTAACTTAGGCGGCATTATCATTATCGACTTTATCGATATGCTGTCTGAAGAGCACCGTAAGCGAGTACTAACTTCTTTGGAGGCGGCGCTGGACAAAGATCGTGTGAAAACCAATATTAACGGCTTCACACAGCTTGGGTTAGTGGAGATGACGCGTAAACGAACTCGTGAAAGTATTGAGCATATTCTGTGTTCGAGTTGCCTTGCCTGTGAAGGTCGCGGCAGTGTGAAAACGGTTGAAACGGTTTGCTATGAAATTCTTCGAGAGATCACGCGAGTGAATCGTGCGTACGACGCCGATAAGTTTGTGGTCTACGCAGCGGCAGCTGTGGCTGAGGCGCTAGAAGGCGAAGAGTCTCATGCGCTTGCGGAGCTTGAAGTCTTTATTGGCAAGCAAGTTAAAATCCAGGCTGAGCCTCTGTACATACAAGAGCAGTTTGATGTGGTTATGATGTAATGGAAATTTTGTGAGCTCAAGCGTTACTCTGATTCTACGTGCATGTTTGTGGTTAGTGGTTACTATCATAGTAACGCTAGCCATTGCCGTTACTACACTACGTGTAGCTTTACCCAATTTAAATAAGTATCAATCTGAGATTGAGCTTTGGGTAAACCAACATTCCGGCTTTGAGTTTTCTATTCAAGATGTGAGTGGTTTTTGGCGTAACACTCACCCTTCCATTGCACTACAAGGTGTTAAAGCCAGCCTTCCTAACGTAGAAGATACGACTTTTTCTGTAGAGCGTGTTGAAGTTGAGTTCGACTTGATTCAATCACTTGTTCAAATGCGTCCTGTGGTTGCCGATCTTGTGATGAATCAAATGTATCTTGATATACGTTCAGTTGAGCTATTTTCTGACCGGAATGAAGATGATAAGAATCCAACGAAATCAAGCAATTCAAAACGGGTTATACAAGAGCTAGATAATTTACTGTTGAAAACGCTGGTGGACGTGACCGCTAAAAATTCAACTCTCGTATACCGCACGATTTCTGATGAAGAGCGTCAGCTCGATATCGAAACATTAAAGTGGCAAAACTCCGGTAAACATCACCTGGCAGAGGGCGTGGTGAGTATTAAAGATGCCAATCTAAATTCTTTGTCAGTGAGTGCTAACTTTGTCGATGGTGGATCGTTAGCCGATGTTACGGGTGAGTTCTATGTCAGCGCTGATAGCATCTCGGTGAATCCGTGGTTAACGCATTATATGCAAGCAGAATCCGGCATTGAAAGCGGAACTGTGAGCCTCAATAGTTGGTTAACTCTGCGAAACAGTCAGCCTGTGAGCGCTTATGTTGAGATATTGCCTTCTGAGCTGACGTGGAACGAAGATGGTCAGCATGACTTGATGGTTGAGTCGGGCATCTTTAAGTTGGCTCCAGTCGATGATGGATGGCAAGTGAATGGTCACTCACTCAATTTAAGAACGGATTTCAGACCTTGGCCTGAGTTTGACGTTGCGTTTAAGTGGATTAAAGGTTCATGGCAACTCAACGTGTCTGAACTTGATATTGCAACCATTACTCCGCTGATTAAGTTGTTGCCAGATTCCGAGCAATCTACTCAAATGATTCATTCGTTGGCTCCAGGAGGCTCTGTTTCAGATATTCGTGTCTCGATGGGCTCAGAAATGGAAAGCTTACGTTATTCAGCTCGCTTTTCTGACCTTGCTATCGAGCAATGGGAATTAGTACCAGGTTTTAGCCAAGTTTCCGGTAGCGTGTTTGGCTCTGCAACAGAAGCGAAAGCTAGCCTACACGTTATCGACGATGTATTCCCTTATGGTGATGTCTTCCAAGCGCCGCTGAATATTAAACAAGGTCAGGTTGATATTGTTTGGCAACAAGATGAAAACGGCTGGAAGCTTTGGTCTGACAAAGTCACCGCAGCCACGCCAGATCTACAAGTACTAGGCGCATTTCGCTTAGACTTTCCAAAAGATGCTAGTCCATACCTTTCATTCTACGGTGAAGCGGACGCTTACAACGTCGGTGAAACCTGGCGTTACTTACCAACGTTGGCACTTGGCCAAGACTTAACCGACTACCTTTCCACTGCTATCCAAGCAGGTAAAGCCGACACCGTTAAATTACTTTGGCATGGTGAATTAGCTCAATATCCGTATACCAATCATGATGGAGTTTTCCAAGTTTGGGTTGGTTTAGAGGACGCTAAATTTAGCTTTGACACAAGCTGGCCATTGATCACTGACCTTCAGCTTGATCTACTGTTTGAAAATGCTGCGATGCATCTGGATTCTCGTTCAGCTCAATTGATGGATGTCACTGCAGATCGTATTACGGGGCGTATTCCTTATTTAGGGGAAGGCGGCCATATCGAAATTGAAGCTAAGGCGACAGCGTCAGGTAATGCCGTACGTGATTACATGACGGCTTCGCCATTAGTCGACTCTGTAGGAGCTGCATTAACCGCACTTCAGGTCAGTGGTGATGTTTCTTCTGAATTTCAGCTTAATATTCCGTTTGACTCTGAAAAAGAACCAAGGGCTTGGGGTTATGCCGACCTGAATGGGAATCATGTTGAAATTGAAGCGCCGCCGATAGTGCTTGAAAATACCACTGGACGCATTGAGTTTGATAATGATGTGGTAACGGCACATGGCCTAGCGGCGGATCTACTTGAGCAAGGGGTTTCGATTGACTTCAAAGGATTGAATGATGGCCCTGGCTATGCAGTCGATATCGATGTGTTAGGGGATTGGGACGTTAAGCCTCTAGAACCTTATATCGGAGAAAAGTGGTTAAGTCGCCTATCCGGTCATGCGTTATGGCAAAGTCAGATTGATATACAGCTCAATGATATCGGTTTTAGTTATCAATTGGATTTGCAGTCCGACCTTAAGTATCTGGCGAGTGATTACCCATATCCATTAGCGAAGAAATCTTTAGAAAGTGGCTCTGCGCGGTTGCAGGCGTCGGGTAACCAAGAAGCTATTACTGCACGTTTACAGCTCCCTAGCACCAAATATCAGGCTGAGATTGATATTACAGGTGATATTCCTGAGCTAACAGCCACCAGTTTAGTGCTTGGTCGTGGCGGTTATAAAATTAGCCCTGTTGTAGGGCATCATGCGTTAATTCGTACTGACAAATTCAATGCCGATGATTGGTTATCGGTCTTGATGAACTCCAGTAGCCAACCCTCAAGTGCAGTGCTTAGCCAGATGGACACACCAAGCATTCCGGCACCAAGCCGTGTGACTTTCGAGAGTAAAGAGTTGATCTTAGGTGGTATTTCTTGGAACGATGTCGACTTTAGCGCTCGAAAGAATAAGCAAGCGTGGCAAATGGAAATTTCTAGCCAAGAGTTAGAAGGTGATATTAATTATCTCCCTCCTTATGATTTAACGGTTTCACTTGACCGTCTGCACTTATTCTTCCCTGAGTGGAGCGAGAAAACAAACCAAGAGACTCTGCTTCGACGAAAAGAGAAAGAGGCTCCATTGGTCTCTGAATTAGATAAAAAGATTCATGATTCGATGCCTAACTTGACGATGACACTTAACGACTTTTGGTTGCAAGGTTATAAGGTCGGCAAGGTGGACGTCGAAATGACCAGAAAAGAGGATCGCATTGAGTGGAACAAGATTCAGGTTCGAAGTGGCGGCAACAAAGCGGATGTAAGTGGTTGGTGGAAGCTGAAAGGCGACACAAGCCATTCATCCTTAACCGTTGATTTTGAAGGTGAAAACAATAGTGAGTTAATGGAGCGTTTTGGAATCACTTCCGGGATTCAAAAAGCACCTTTTGCGTTAGAGGGGAAGCTGGACTGGGATGGTTCACCTTGGGGGATCAAAATAGATACCCTTAGTGGTAATGTTGAAACTCAGTTTGGTAAAGGCATTATTTCTGATGTAAGTGGTGCCGCCCGCTTACTGGGTTTGTTTAGCTTAGATTCCATACTTCGTAAGATGCAACTCGATTTCTCAGATGTGTTTGATAAAGGCATGGCATTCAATAGCATCACAGGAACTGGCGAGATCCAAAATGGTATCTTCCTGACTAATGATCTGAATATGGATGCGGTCGCGGGTGAGATGAAGATCAAAGGCATCGCTAACCTCAATACTCGTCAGGTTGATGCTGAGGTGAACTTTACTCCCGATATTACCTCGGGTATTCCTGTGTTAACAGCCTTTGCGGTCACCCCACAAACCGCTTTGTACGTATTGGCGGTGACTACGGTTATTTCGCCTGTGGTTGAGGTATTTACTCAAGTTAACTACTCGGTTAAAGGGCCCTTGGAGTCGCCAACGGTGAGTGAGCTTTCCCGTAGTTCTGGTGAGTTCAAATTACCAGAGAAGCTGAGAAAGTTGGCGCAATAGACGTTAGTACACGAGTTGTTTATTGGCGAGTTAGTTAATTGACGAGCTAGTGAAGACGGCCGTCGCTTAATAGGGTAAGTGGTTAATACGGTCAATGCTGGTTTCTGAATCAAATGAATGGAGGAGTAATACGCATGGATTGTGTTGGATTGATTCAAATGACATCTGGCCCTAACCCTGAGCTAAACTTTGATTACCTTGTTCAAGAAGTTGCAAAGTGCAAAGCTTTAGGGGCTAAGTGGGTGGTTTGCCCTGAAAACGCGTTAGTTTTTGGTAGCAAGGCTGATTATCACAAATATGCGGAACCTTTAAATAATGGTCCATTGCAAAATAAACTGTCTGAGCTAGCAAAACGTCATCGAGTTTGGATCGTAGTTGGCAGTATGCCAATAAGTACGACAGAAGGTGTGACGACCACAACCTTGGTGATTGATGATTTTGGCAGTTTAGTGACTCACTACGACAAGTTACACATGTTCGACGTGGATGTCGCTGATACACACAAGTGTTATCGAGAGTCCGATATTTTTACGCCGGGTGACCGAGTTGTGACAACGGAAACGCCTTTTGGTCGCTTAGGTTTGAGTATTTGTTATGATGTGCGCTTTCCACACTTGTATTCAGAGTTACGTAAGCAAGGTGCGCAAATTATAGTTGTACCCGCTGCGTTTACCGCAGTGACAGGTCAAGCGCACTGGGAAGCATTATTGAGGTGCCGTGCGATCGAAACACAGTCGTGGGTTGTCGCGGTGGGGCAAGGGGGGAAACATCCTTGCCAAAGAGAAACATGGGGACACTCAATGGTGGTTGATCCATGGGGACGAGTGGTCTCACAGTTAGGCCAAGATCCTAAAAGTATGGTGGTTGAGATAGATATATCCAGTTGCGAATCTATTAGGCAAAATATGCCAATCGCGCAACACTCTCGATTTACCAATCAATTTTAATTACAAACAAGAGCCATTTATGAGCATTAATCAAATTGAAGAAGCGCTACTGAACCCAACAGGGCTTACGGAGCAGAATATCGCAGATACATTGGCGAGCATTGCTACCCGCCAAATTGATTATGCTGATATCTACTTTCAGTCAAGCTGGCACGAGTCTTTAGTGCTAGAAGACAGCATTATTAAAGACGGCTCTTTCAATATCGATTGCGGTGTTGGCGTTCGTGCAGTATCGGGTGAAAAAACCGGTTTTGCTTACGCAGACCAAATCCAATTGGATGGACTTAAACAGAGCGCGATTGCGGCTCGTGGTATCGCTAAGCAAGGCCAAAACGGCAAGGTACAGGCTTTCAAACGTAACTCTAACCAAGCTTACTATGACGCGGTAAACCCACTAGCAAGCTGGGAAAAACAGCAAAAGACAGAACTGCTTAAAGCGCTTGATGCTTACATTCGTACTAAAGAGCCGATGGTGACTGAAGTATCGGTAAGCCTAAGCGGTGTGCATGAGCAGATGCTGGTTGCCGCGACTGACGGCACTTACGCCGGTGATATTCGACCGTTGGTTCGATTATCGATTAGCGTGCTTGCTCAGAAAGGCGATCGCCGTGAACGCGGTAGCGCGGGTGGTGGTGGCCGCTTTGGTTACGACTTCTTCCTAAGTGATGACAACGGTACTCAAGTTGCTTACCAATTTGCTGACGAAGCGATTCGTCAAGCTCTCGTTAACCTTGAAGCGGTGGCTGCGCCTGCAGGTGCAATGCCTGTTGTCCTTGGTTCTGGTTGGCCGGGCGTTCTTCTACACGAAGCTGTAGGCCACGGTTTAGAAGGTGACTTCAACCGTAAAGACTCTTCGGTATTTTCTGGTAAAGTTGGCGAGCAAGTAACGTCAAGCTTATGTACGATTGTCGATGACGGCACATTGACCGATCTTCGTGGTTCATTGAATGTGGATGATGAAGGTGTTAATGGTCAGTACAACACGCTAATCGAAAACGGTATCCTAAAAGGCTACATGCAAGATAAGCTGAACGCTCGTCTAATGGGTGTGGCACCGACAGGTAATGGTCGTCGTGAGTCTTACGCGCATCTTCCAATGCCACGTATGACCAATACATACATGCTACCGGGCGAACACACGCCGGAAGAGATCATCGCAACGGTTGAGAAAGGCATCTACGCGCCGAACTTCGGCGGTGGTCAGGTTGATATCACCTCTGGTAAGTTTGTGTTCTCTGCTTCTGAAGCGTATATGATTGAAAACGGTAAGATCACCCACCCTGTGAAGGGCGCAACGCTGATCGGTTCTGGTATTGAAGCAATGCAGCAAGTGTCTATGGTCGGTAATGACCTAAGCATCGACCGTGGGGTTGGCGTGTGTGGTAAGGCAGGTCAAAGTGTGCCCGTCGGTGTTGGTCAACCAACTTTAAAGTTAGACTCGCTAACCGTTGGTGGTACTGAGTAATTCAGGCTAATCTCTGCCAATTTACTTTAAGATATTAAATTGAAAAGCGCCTCCAATGTGAGGCGCTTTTTGTTTTTAGATTACTGATTCAGTGAGCGTATAGAGTCACTACATGTTCTCTTCAGCAAACTCTGCCAGCCGGCTACGTACTACACCGTTGAGGTGGATATTGGCGCTGCCTTCGAAGTTTTTAAAACGCTCGACCATATAGGTTAAGCCAGAAGTCACAGGGGTTAAGTAAGAAGAATCTATCTGTGCCAGGTTACCAGAACAGACAATCTTAGTGCCTTCACCACAACGGGTGATGATGGTTTTGATTTGTGATGCGGTCAGGTTCTGACACTCATCCAGAAGCACAAAGGCATTCTGGATTGAACGGCCACGCATAAAGTTAATCGATTTGAACTGAATGTTGGCTTTGTCACAGATGTATTTCATTGACCCTTCGGTGCAGTGGTCATTTTTGTGCAGTGCTTCGAGTGTATCGGTCACCGCGGCCAACCAAGGCAACATCTTCTCTTCTTCGGTACCCGGAAGGAAACCAATCGACTCACCGATATCCGGTGTATTTCGGGTTACGATGATCTTATCGAACTGTTTACGTTCGATGGTTTGTTCAAGCGCAGCAGCCATGGCTAACAGTGTCTTACCACTACCCGCGGCGCCAGTGAGAATTACCAGATCAATATCAGGGTCGAGCAGGGCATCGATCGCCATACCTTGATAGATGTTCTTTGGTGTAATGTCCCATGCTCTGCGATTCATTAAGCGTTCTCGGCTTATATCGCGAAGCGTGATCGTTTCGGACTCAATCTCTTCGACTCGAGCGGCAAAGTCACTCTCTTCGTCAATCACATATTGATTGAGGAAGGTGGGCTCGAAAGGGGCTCTTGCTAGAGTGTGTAACGTCTTTCCCCCTAGAGCCTTACTCTCGACATTATCAATGCCATCCCAAAATGCCCCTTCGAGTTGTTGAAAGCCTTTGGTGAGGTATTGGATGTCATCAATCAGCTGATCGGTTTGATAATCTTCAACAAAGCGAACACCGGCGCCTTTGGCTCGTAAGCGCATGTTGATGTCTTTGGTGATGAGAACCACTTCGCGTGGTGCGCGTTTATTCTGAAGATAGAGGACAGCGTTGAGGATTCGGTTATCACCTGCCTTATCGTCGGCGAAGGCCTTAATGCTTTCTTGAAGTTCGTAGTCAGCGAGTATGGAAATACTGCCGGATGCGTTTATTTCTTTAGAGAAAGGAATGCCTTCCGAGATTTGATCGGGTGTGGTTTCCCTGAACAGATCTTCGAGCGTGCGAATCGCAATTCTCGCATCTCGAGCAACGTCTCTTTTACTGTCTTTGATTCTGTCGAGTTCTTCTAGCACTGTCATGGGGATAACGACATCGTGCTCTTGGAAAGAAAATATAGCGAAGGGTTCGTGAAGTAGGATATTGGTGTCTAAAACAAATAGCTTCCGGTTGGTCTCGCCCATAGCATCTCCTTGCCGACGTGCGGCTTGCCTTGCATTCATTGAACGTAGATAAAGCTCATATAAAGATTAGTATCTGATTCTGCAGATAGTCAACTACTTACCTAAACTTCATCTTGAGGAACAGCGCTATATCGTTGTCGATGGATATGACGTATTCGCCTGAGAGCAGTAATCTGCTACCTATAGATTAACCATGATTTTTTTACAGTTTGATTGCACTAGCGAAAACAGAAAAAAAGCATGAAATCATCTCCTTTAGGCGTGACCTAAATCACAGTATCGAGTAAGATTAGCGACCTTTTTCTGCACCATTTTCTCGAGATATTTATTATTGAGAGCGCACTTAAAAAGTGGCTGCAAACTAGACATTTTTGGCTATATTTTTAGTTCAGGAGCGATAACGTTCTTGTTTGAAACTGCAGTTAAGAAGACCAAATTCCAACTATAAGATTGAGGTAGTCGATTCATGACATTTGCTTTGGGGCAACGCTGGATAAGCGATACGGAGAGCGATTTAGGTTTAGGTACCGTTGTAGCAATGGATGCTCGAACAGTGACAGTAATGTTTGCCGCATCAGAAGAAAACCGTGTTTATGCACGTACTGATGCTCCCGTAACCCGAGTAACGTTTAATGTAGGCGATGTCATTGAATGCCAAGAAGGTTGGTCTCTGTCTGTCGAAGAAGTTATCGAAGATAAAGGGCTGTTAACCTACTTAGGTACTCGCGAAGATACCCAAGAAACAGAAGTGACTCTGCGTGAAATCTTCTTAAGCAACCAGATCCGCTTCAACAAGCCACAAGATAAGCTATACGCAGGTCAAATTGACCGTATGGATAACTTTGTGTTGCGTTACCGCGCGCTGAGCAACCAGTACCAACAACACAAGAGCCCTATGCGTGGCTTGTGTGGTATGCGTGCTGGCTTGATCCCTCATCAGCTATACATCGCTCATGAAGTGGGTCGTCGTCACGCTCCGCGCGTTTTACTGGCTGATGAAGTGGGCCTAGGTAAAACCATCGAAGCGGGCATGATCATCCACCAACAGGTGCTGTCTGGCCGTGCTGAACGCATTCTGATTGTGGTTCCTGAAACTCTACAACACCAATGGTTAGTAGAGATGATGCGCCGTTTTAATCTGCATTTCTCTATCTTTGACGAAGAGCGTTGTATTGAAGCGTTTGCTGAATCAGACAACCCATTCGATACCCAGCAATACGTTCTGTGTTCTTTGGATTTCCTACGTAAGAGCCGTAAGCGCTACGAGCAAGCACTTGAAGGTGAGTGGGATCTTTTGGTTGTCGATGAAGCGCACCACCTTGAGTGGAGCCAAGACAAACCAAGCCGCGAATACCAAGTGGTTGAAGGATTAGCTGAAAATACTTCTGGCGTACTGCTACTGACAGCAACCCCTGAGCAATTGGGTCGTGAGAGTCACTTTGCACGTCTGCGCCTGCTGGATCCTGATCGCTTCTACGATTTCGAAGCCTTTGTTGAAGAAGAAGACCAATACGCCCCTGTTGCTGATGCAGTAACGGCACTGTTTTCTGGTGTGAAGCTGGAAAACAGCGCAAAGAATCAGATAACAGAGCTACTTTCTGAGCAAGATGTAGAGCCTCTATTCCGCATTATCGAAGGTGATAGCAGCGAAGAAGAACAAGCACTAGCTCGCCAAGAACTGATTGATAACCTTATGGATCGCCACGGCACAGGTCGTGTTCTATTTAGAAACACACGTGCGGCTATCAAAGGCTTCCCTAAGCGTAACGTAAACCTACTGCCGATGGACATTCCAACGCAGTACACAACGTCGATGCGTGTATCGGGCATGATCGGTGGCAAGATGGCTCCAGAAGCTCGTGCAATGAAGATGCTGTATCCAGAAGAGATCTTCCAAGAGTTTGAAGGTGAAGATTCAAGCTGGTGGCAGTTCGACTCACGTGTTAACTGGTTGATTGAAAAGATCCAAGATAAGCGCAGCGAAAAGATCCTAGTGATCGCATCACGTGCAAGTACTGCTTTGCAATTAGAGCAAGCACTGCGTGAGCGCGAAGGTGTACGTGCAACCGTATTCCATGAAGGCATGTCGATTCTAGAGCGTGATAAAGCGGCGGCTTACTTTGCTCAAGAAGAAGGCGGCGCTCAGGTTCTTATCTGTAGTGAGATCGGTTCTGAAGGTCGTAACTTTCAGTTCTCAAATCAACTAGTGATGTTCGATCTACCGTTCAACCCTGACTTGCTTGAGCAACGTATTGGTCGTTTGGACCGTATCGGTCAGCTACGTGATATCGACATTCATGTCCCTTACCTAAAAGGCACATCACAGGCGATCCTTGCGCGTTGGTTTGATGAAGGTCTGAATGCGTTCGCTGAGACCTGTCCAACGGGGCGCACGGTTTACGACAAGTACTCTGATGTACTTATCGAAATGCTGGCTTCTGGTAATACAGAGCAGCTTGATGAAGTGATTGAAGAGTCTGCCAAGCTAAACCAAAGTCTAAAAGCGGATCTAGAGAAAGGCCGAGATCGCCTGCTAGAGATGCATTCAAACGGTGGCGACAAAGCGCACGACATTGCAGAGAAGATTGCATCGACTGATGGCGATACTAACTTAGTAACGTTTGCACTGAGCCTGTTCGACACGATTGGTTTGAACCAAGACGACAAGGGTGAAAATGCGCTAGTTGTGACACCATCTGAGCACATGATGGTACCAAGCTACCCAGGTTTACCTTATGAAGGCGCAACCATCACGTTCGACCGTGATACCGCCCTTTCTCGTGAAGACATGAACTTCATCAGCTGGGAACACCCAATGATTCAAGGCGGTATCGATCTGCTACTGAGTGAAGGTGTCGGTGCGTCAGCGGTATCACTGCTGAAAAACAAAGCGTTGCCTGTAGGTACTATCCTGCTTGAACTGGTTTACCTTGTGGATGCGCAAGCACCGAAACGCAGCGGTATCAGCCAGTTTTTACCTAAAACGCCAATTCGCTTGATGATGGATGGTCGTGGTAACGATTTATCTGCTCAGGTTGAATTCGATAGCTTTAACCGTCAGTTAAGCCCGGTAAACCGTCACTTAGCAAGTAAGCTAGTAAATTCGGTACAAGGTGAGATTCACAAGCTTATCGAAGCGGGTGAGACGCATGTACTTCCGAAAGTGGAAGAAGTGCGTGAACAAGCTCAACGAGACATGCAGACTAATCTAAACGGTGAATTAGAGCGTTTACAAGCGCTTAAAGCGGTTAACCCTAATATTCGTGATGAAGAGCTAGAGGTTATCGAAGCTCAAATCAATGAACTGACCGGTTACATCAGCAAAGCTCAAGTTCAGCTAGATTCATTACGCTTGATTGTGGTTTCTCACAACTAATTTTGAATCAGCGAAATGCTTTAACAAAAGAAGGCCTTCATCATGAAGGCCTTCTTTTTATCTCGCGTTTGAAAGGTGTAAGAGCCGAGGAATTACATTAACCACTTCCACCAAACAAATACCGTTAGGAAGCCAAATAGGTAAACAAGACCCGCAACTGACAACCATTTCAGTTTTGCACCAATCGCCAGCGCTTCTGGTAGTTTGGCTTTGCTTACCAAAATGAAGTTAAGCAGAGCGAAGAAGGGTGTCGTTGCAAACGCAAGCACCATCGCAAAATCAAGCATTGTCATCAATGCGGCACTGAAGAACATCACAATTGCGAGTGCTGTGATAGATACGATAACGATCCAACCCTGTAGCATTTTTGGGCTGCTTTCTTTTTTAAGCAATAGACGTTGTGATTCAGCAAGCACGCGTGAGTAGCCGTCGATAACGGTAATCGTACTACCAAAGATACAGAAGAAAGCGATAAGAGCGATTAATGGGCGAGACCATTCACCAATTGTCGAAGCGTAGATGCCGACCAATTGATGAGTGAAGCCAACACCTGAGCGAGACAGTTCAACTCCCGAACCGTGAAGCACTAGCGCGCCTAACGCAACGAATACTAAAGCAAGCAGTGCTGTACCAATGTAACCGACATTGAAATCGAACAGCGCTGATTGAGCGGTTACTTCTTGTTTCTCTTTTTGGCTCTTTAGCCACATTGAAGTGATGCTTGAGATCTCGATAGGCGCCGGCATCCAACCCATGGTTACCACGATAAAGCCGATAGCAGCCAATGACCAAGGCGACGGTGGAACAAAAGCCGCGTCAGGCTCGACTGGAGATCCGATAGCAATGGCAACCGCGGCTAAGGTTGTGATGGTCAGGATCGCCATGATGGCCTTAGATAGGGTGTCAAGCGCACGATAATGGCCAGCAAACAGAATGATCAAACAGGTTGCTAGTACGATCATGCAAAGCGTGCTAGTCGCTAGATCAAAAGGAACAAAGTAGCTAAGTAGGCTCGCACTGAATAGTAACAAAGCAGCCGTGTTCACGACGGCGGAAATGGCGCTCAGTATCGAAAAGATCACTAGATATGGGCGGCCTAGGTTAGAGTAACCTTCAACTAAACTTTGACCTGTGCCTAGCGTATATTGAATGCCAGCTCTAAAAAATGGGTACTTAAATATATTAACTAGGATAATAAGAGCAGCGAGCTGCCAGCCATAAATGGCACCAGCTTTGGTTGAGGCTACTAAATGAGAGCCTCCCACCGCCGCCGCAGCCATCATGATACCTGGGCCAAGAGACTTAATTAAGCTTGATAGGGGAGTAGAGGTTTGTGCTTTTTTTGTGGTTGTTTTAACCGTACTTTCCATTATTTTTCCTTTAATGCTGACTTCTTATTTTCCATTCCCCCTATCAATACCATGTTTTGTAAAGTCGTCAACTTTTATGTACGAAAATGTTGAAAATCGTATTTATTAATAAACGAGTTAACCATAAGTTATTTATTCACCAGCAATTAAGAGGCTCCAATGGCGTTAGAAGAGTACACACCACCACGTGAACCGTGGATTGATATTGTTTATCAAGATGACGATATTCTTGTGGTGAACAAGCCAGCAGGTCTGCTTTCTGTGCCGGGGAGATTACCAGAGCATTACGACAGTATGTGGAGTCGGTTGGTTGAGGAGTTTGCTGATATTCAAGTCGTGCATCGATTGGACATGTCGACATCGGGCTTGATGCTGCTCGCTAAACACAAACAAGCTGAGCGTCATTTGAAGAAGCAGTTTCAATATCGACTGACACACAAACTCTATTACGCGCGAGTATGGGGAAAGGTGGAAGGAAAGGAAGGCGTGATCGACCTTCCACTTATTTGTGATTGGCCAAACCGCCCTAGGCAGAAAGTGTGTTTTGACGAGGGCAAGACATCACAGACTCGGTATGTGGTGGAGCAAGAAGAGGCTCAAACCACCTTGTTGAAGTTACTACCGATTACCGGTCGTTCTCATCAGTTGCGTGTGCATTGTATGGAAATAGGGAATCCAATTGTGGGCGACGAGTTTTATGCAACGCCTGAAGCGTTTGAGTATAGCGATCGGCTGGCTTTGCATGCGTGTGAACTGAGCTTCTATCATCCGGCGAATAATCAACGGTTCAAAGCCTTTGTTCCTTGCGAGTTTTATCCTCAAGCTTCACCACAAATTGAACAGCACTTTGAAATTGCGCCAGAGCTTCCAGACTACAGTAAGCTAAAAGCTTAGAATAAGACCATTCAATCGACTGAACCAAGGAAGTACAATGCCGAAGTTGAAAGTGGTTTTTCTCGACCGAGCCACCATCCCATCTCAAATTACTTTAAAACCTCTTAGCTTTGAGAATCAGTGGGTTGAGTATAATTTCACCGCGCCAGAGCAAGTGTCTGAGCGAATTGAGGGAGCGGATGTAGTCATCACTAATAAGGTCGTGCTCAACGAGAGTAACCTGCAGCAAGCGCAACAACTCAAGCTCATTGCTGTTTCAGCGACGGGTGTGAATAACGTTGATGTTGATTACTGCAATGAGAAAAACATAGCAGTGGCTAATATCCAAGGTTATGCGACTCAATCGGTACCGGAACATGTTATCGCGATGCTATTTGCGTTAAAGCGTAACCTCGTTGGTTATCATCAAGATATTGAAGCGGGAGAGTGGCAAAAGGACAAGCAGTTCTGCTTTTTTACTCATCCGATTCAAGATGTGGCGGGTAGCACATTCGGCATAATGGGCAGTGGTAGCTTAGGGCAAGCAACCGCTATACTAGCGAAAGCCATTGGCATGAACGTCATCTTTGCTGAGCGTAAAGGGGCTGAATCTTGTCGAGAAGGGTACCTGCCTTTTGAGACTGTGTTGCAGCAAGCGGATGCGATCAGCTTACATTGTCCGTTGACCGAAGCGACTCGAAACCTGATTTCAGAGCGAGAGTTAGCAATGATGAAACCAAGCGCGGTACTAATTAATGCTGGGCGTGGTGGGTTAGTGGATGAGCAAGCCTTAGTTGAGGCTTTGAAAAATCATGAGATAGCCGGCGCGGGGATGGATGTGTTCACACAAGAACCGGCAGACAACTCGAATCCACTGTTAGCTAACAGTCGCTTACCTAATTTACTGCTGACACCTCACGTGGCATGGGGGAGCGATAGCTCCATTCAAAAGCTGTCTGATATCTTAATGGATAACATAGATGGGTTTGTTGCGGGTAAGCCACAAAATCTCGTTGGTTAATTGAGGTTGTATTCAGCACTCTGTGCTTGATGAAGTAGAAATAAAAAAGGTTGGATTTTAGGCCAACCTTTTTAAGTCTTTTATTTCAGCTCGACAGGGCTTAGTAGCTTACTAGCTTATTAGCTTATTAGCTTATTAGCTTATTAGCTAGGAGCCATTAGCCTTGAGGCTTAACTACCAATACATTGATTGGCGAGTTCTGTACCACTTTGCTCGCAACAGAACCAAGCATAACTTTGTCAATTTTTGAACGCTTATGACTTGGCATCACGATAAGGTCGGCGCCAAGCTTTTCTGCGTAATCTAGAATTGTTGTGTAAGCCTTGCCTTCGGCAACGTGAACCTTATACACCACATTATCGTCGATGTGTTTGTTTGCAAACTCTTTGAGCTGGTTTTTAACATCAATCTTCATTTGGTTCGCCGCATCTTTCGGGAAGTAAGATGCAACCATTGACATGTGAATGCCCGGTAGTACGTTTAAAATATGTATTTCAGCATTACTGTGTTTTGCGTGCCATACCGCTAGCTCGACTGCTTTATCAGAAAAGCCTTTGTCGTTAAGATCGACAGGAACAAGGATTTGTTTATACATGTCTTCGTCTCATTTTAAGCAGCGCCCAGTCGTATTCCCCAAGCGCTGTCATTATCTTTTCCATGTAATCAAAAAGCCAAATAGAGTTGAGCGCTACCTGGCTCTATCCATTACGCGCTAATCTCATCCTTACGAGCACGTCGTCTTTGGTTCATCGCTAAACCAATTAAAATGAGTAGGGCCGGTAAGAATACCCACTCTTTCATTGGTCGTTCTGCATCTTGGATTACAGATTTAATTTCCCAATCAAAGTCAATGCCAGCGGCTTCAGCTGGGCTACCAAATTCAACCATATCGACAATCATCTTGCCTTCAGTTTCTGTCAGCATTAAGCCCATTGAAGCGATGCGGTCTTCACTTGTTGTTGCAGAATCTTCAAATGGAAGACGAACTGTTTTCTCAGAATAGTCACCTTCTAAGTTCTCGCCACCCACTCTTAACTCCACAGATTGTCCCACAGATAGGTTTTCTGTGATTTGAGCTATCTCAACTCCAGGTGAAAGAACTTTCGCTGGATAGATCATGTCCCACCAGAAACCAGGGCGGAAGAACGAGAAAGTCAGAACCAACAATAGTATTGTTTCCCACCACTTGTTTTTGGTAAACCACCAACCTTGTGTAGCTGCGGCAAAGATAAGTACCGCAGTCACAGAAGATAAGATGGTTAGCGCTAAATGCCACCATGAGTCAATGCCCATCAATAGTAGCTGAGTGTTGAAAATAAACATGAATGGTAAGATCGCAGTACGGATATCGTAGGTGAAACCTTGAATACCTGTGCGAATTGGATCTGATTTCGCAATCGCTGCCGCTGCAAAAGCCGCGAGACCAACCGGAGGCGTATCATCCGCAAGAATCCCGAAGTAGAACACGAACAAGTGAACGGCAATCAGTGGAATGATTAGGCCGTGTGCTGCGCCTAGGGTAACAATTACTGGGGCCATCAGTGTTGATACGACGATATAGTTTGCTGTGGTTGGTAAGCCCATACCTAAGATTAAGCTGATTACCGCAGTAAATAGCAGCATAAGAATGATGCTACCACCTGAGATAAATTCAACGAAGTCGGTCATCACAAGGCCGATACCGGTCAGCGTTACCACACCGACAACCGTACCAGCAGCCGCTGTTGCGACACCGATACCTATCATGTTACGTGCGCCTGAAACCAAACTCTCTGCTAAGTCAACGAAGCCCGCCTTAGTTTGTTCAGCAAGATCGTTTGATTTGTTCATCAGAGTCATTAAAGGACGTTGAGTGAGCAAAATAAAGATCATGAATACCGTTGCCCAGAAGGCAGAAAGACCTGGAGAGAATCGCTCTACAGTCAGACACCAAACAAGAACCACGATAGGCAGTAAGAAGTGCAGGCCAGATTTAATGGTTGGGCCTGGATCTGGTACTTCGGTTAGTTCGGCATCGATTTCCATGCCGCCTTCAGCTGCGTATTTTGCTGATACGCGAACCAGAGCAACATAAGCGATCAATAGCGCCACTGTTACTATTGGTGTTGCAGCATCACCAAAGACATCTTTCGTCCAACCGACACCGTAGTAAACCGCGGCACTGATAACACACAGACCTAAAATGGTCCCCGTGAAAGACAGTAGGCTCTGTACGATAGTTGGCGTGCGGCGACGAGGTAGACCGGTCATACCTGCTTTACATGCTTCTAGGTGAACAATGTAAATCAGAGCGATGTAAGAGATCAGAGCGGGCAGTAGCGCGGCTTTGATAACTTCTACATACGAAATGCCCACATACTCAACCATCAAGAAGGCTGCAGCACCCATAATAGGTGGTGTTAATTGACCATTGGTTGAAGCCGCAACTTCTACCGCACCTGCTTTAGTGCCTGGGAAACCAACGCGCTTCATTAGCGGGATAGTAAAGGTACCCGTGGTTACCACGTTTGCAATAGATGAACCTGATACCAAACCAGACAGGCCTGATGCTACAACGGCTGCTTTTGCTGGACCGCCTTTCATGTGACCAAGTAGTGAGAATGCGACCTTGATGAAGTAAGCACCAGCGCCAGCACGTTCTAGCATTGCACCAAACAGTACAAACAAGAATACGAATGACGTTGATACGCCAAGTGCCACACCGAATACACCTTCAGTTGTCAGCCACAGATGCGACATTGCCTTGTTCAGGCTCGCACCTTTGTGGGCAATAACGTCTGGCATGTGAGGGCCGCCAAAGGTGTAAAGTAGGAATACTGCTGCCACAACCATAAGAGGTGGACCCAAAGCGCGTCGTGTTGCTTCAAGTAGTAAAACCATACCGAATACGGCCGCAACAATATCGAATGTTGTTGGTGCGCCTGAGCGTTCAGCGAGCTGAGTATAGAAAATATAGATATAAGAAGCTGAAAAGCTACCTACAAGCGCTAATATCCAATCGACTGCGGGGATGCGATCCCTAGGCGAATTCTTCATGGCTGGATAAGCGGTAAAGGCTAGGAAAATAGCAAACGTAAGATGAATTGCTCGAGCTTCAGTGTCGTTTAAAATTGCGAAGTTAAAAATGAACGGCAGCGGAGATGCATACCAAAGTTGGAACAGTGACCAACATAGAGGCACAAACCATAAAATACGGCCTTGGATACCACGAGGGCTACGCGCACCAGTGTCTGATTGTGCCACCATTTCTTGCACATCTGGAGACGGTGATGTTGTCTGCGTCATGTACTTTATCCTTATTATTGATGGTCTGCCTTTCTTGAGAACAATGAGACGTTACTTACTCCCTATCTAGTGTAGTGAACTGGTAGGGAAATGCGTCTTTGTTTGTCTTAGGCTTGATATGAAGGTAAGTCCTCCAATTTGGAGAAACTTAAAGGCTTGTCATTTTTCTCTTAGGTTATTTTTATAAACATGAAAAGCCAATAAGGAGGGTGTGCCTCCTTATTGGTTGAGTAGGTTTAAGTAGAGTTACTTAAGAAGACCTACTTCTTTGTAGTATTTTACTGCACCAGCATGAAGTGGGATGGAGATACCCGCTTTAACCATGTCTTCTTTCTTCAGGTTTGCAAATGCAGGGTGTAGGCGCTTGAAAGTGCTGAAGTTTTCAAATACAGCCTTAGCAACGTTGTATGCCACTTCTTCAGAAACGTCTGAAGTTGTTACCATAGTTGCAGCAACACCGAAGCTATTTACGTCAGCGTCTGTACCACGATACATACCTGCTGGAACTGTACTGTATGCGTAATATGGGTTTTCAGCGACGATTTTGTCGATCTGAGGACCTGTTGCTGAAACCAGTTTTGCATCACAAGACGTTGTTGCTTCTTTGATTGATCCGTTCGGGTGACCAACCATGTAGATGAATGCATCAATCTTGTTATCACAAAGTGCTTGTGAACGCTCAGAACCTTTCAGTTCAGAAGCAAGTTTGAAGCTGTCATTAGTCCAACCCATAGCGTCCATTACAACACCCATGGTTGCACGGTCACCAGAGCCTGGGTTACCAATGTTTACACGCTTACCAGCTAGGTCAGACACATTGTTGATACCAGCATCGGTACGAGCGATGATGTTGAACGGTTCTGTATGTAGAGAGAACATAGCGCGAAGTTTCTTGTATTCGCCCTGATCTTTAAATTTACTTGTACCGTTGTAGCCGTGGTATTGCCAGTCCGATTGAACAACACCGAAATCTAGTTCACCAGCACGGATAGTGTTAACGTTGTATATTGAACCACCAGTAGACTCTACAGAACAACGAATGTTGTGGTCTTTGCGGCCCTTGTTCACTAGTTTACAAATTGCACCACCAGTAGGGTAGTAAACACCTGTAACTGAACCAGTACCAATTGTGATGAACTCTTGAGCGTTAACTGCGCCAGCGCCCATTACAGCTGCTGCAATAGCACCAACTTTAACAAGTTTGGTAAATGCCATGAATTTCCCTTCCTTTACTCATTATTAACCCTGAAACAAGTGTAGTCGTTTCTGGAGTTTCCTATTTGGAAACGGCATCTTTTTCAATCCATGTGATGAAAAAGTGTCTGAATAATATCAAAAATTGGCAGAAAATTACTCAAATGTTAAAAGGTATAGCTAAAAAATCTAACAAATGATGCATAGATCTCATGTTTAATTTGCTATTGAGCTTTTTAAAATCAATGGCTTAGTGTTATTGGCTTAGGGGAAGGTAGATATTCTAGGATGTGATTCGGATCACGAAGTAGATAGATATTCGTGATCCATTAATGCAATTGATAGCTGTGAAATTACCCAGCGTATTCAAACAGTTCGCACACGGAATCAAACAGTTGCTTAGTCGTCACTGCTAAGGTGGGAGTAATAAAGATAGTGTCATCGCCCGCAACTACGCCCAGTATGCCTTCTGACTTACCTAATGAGTCTAGCAAGCGAGCAATAAGTTGTGCGGCACCAGGACCCGTGTGTATCACAACTAACGCATTGTTGTGATCAATATCCAGTACTAATTCTCTAAGAGAGCTAGAAACGGTTGGAACCCCAAGCTCAGCAGGAAGGCAGTAAACCATTTCCATTTTTGCGTTGCGAGTTCGAACTGCACCAAACTTGGTTAACATACGCGAAACTTTAGATTGATTGATGCTTTCAAAGCCTTCGTGTTTGAGGGCATCAACAATTTCACCCTGCGATCCAAAACGTTCTTCTTTTAATAACGATTTAAAAGCGCGAACTAAGTTGTCTTGTTTTTCTGTATTGCGCATATGTCATTCTTATTCATTAACAAATATATTTGCATATTCTCGCATACATATTCAGATTTAGCCAAAATATCCCAACGATTTGTTAGTCATATCACTGTAAATATTTAATAGAATAATGTGTTATTTACGGCGGCTTATTTTGTTATTTCAGTCAATTATCGCCATAATGCGAATTCGCTGTGTAGCACGGTTTTATTGACTTGCGCGAAGTCGCAAAGCTGGCGTTAATTGATTGTAATCACTTTGTGATTAATATAGTTTTTTAACGATAATTTAGCTCAAGCACTACCCTACCCAAAATTTATAAGAGAAAGCTCTCAAGGAGAATAACAATGAAAGTAGCTGTTATTGGTGCCGCTGGTGGCATCGGTCAAGCCCTAGCCCTACTACTTAAGAACCGCTTACCTGCTGGTTCAGATCTTGCACTTTACGACATTGCACCGGTTACTCCGGGTGTCGCTGCTGATCTTAGCCATATCCCAACGCCTGTTTCGATCAAAGGTTATGCGGGTGAAGATCCAACACCAGCACTAGAAGGTGCGGATGTTGTGCTTATTTCTGCGGGTGTTGCTCGTAAGCCGGGTATGGATCGTGCGGATCTTTTCAATGTGAATGCTGGTATTGTTAAGTCTCTTGCAGAGAAAATTGCAGTTACTTGTCCTACTGCTTGTGTTGGTATCATCACTAACCCAGTAAATACTACTGTGCCAATTGCTGCTGAAGTTCTTAAGAAAGCGGGCGTTTACGATAAGCGCCGTTTATTTGGTATTACGACTCTTGATGTAATCCGCTCTGAAACGTTTGTTGCTGAATTGAAAGGTAAAGATCCAAGCGACATCCGTGTTCCTGTTATCGGCGGTCACTCTGGGGTTACGATCCTTCCTCTGCTATCTCAAGTTGAAGGTGTAGAGTTCACAGACGAAGAAATTGCAGCGCTAACAACTCGTATCCAAAATGCGGGTACTGAAGTAGTTGAAGCTAAAGCTGGCGGCGGCAGTGCAACACTATCGATGGGTCAAGCAGCTTGTCGCTTCGGTCTTGCTTTAGTGAAAGCGCTTCAAGGCGAAGAGAACGTAATTGAATGTGCATACGTTGAAGGTGAAGGCGAGCACGCACCGTTCTTCGCACAACCAGTGAAACTAGGCAAAGAGGGCGCAGAAGCGATCCTTAGCTACGGTGAGTTGAGCGACTTCGAGCGTAATGCATTAGATAGCATGCTAGAAACGCTAAATGGCGATATTGAGATTGGTGTTGAATTCGCTAAGTAAGCGATACAGCATTTAATTCAGTTTAAAATCGTTAGTTAATAGAGCCGATCATTATGGTCGGCTTTTTTGATCTTAGCATTTGTCCCATTCGTAAATAGTGTTTTAAAGATACGAGTGGAGCAACAGCGATGAGCCGTATTCAAAAAGGAATGAACGTACATTTTCATTTAGGTCGTTTAGGAAAGATCCTAGTTATAGATGAACAAGAACAATTTGCCTTGATCGAGTCTTATAACAGCCACGAGCAGTATGCTGTGCCGCTGGAAGAGATAGAAGAAGTTGAAGCTCAGCTTCCATTGTCGCTAGAATCGAGTCGCTATTGAAACTGGTTCGGATACCAATTTTGTTAGGATAAAAAAAAGAGCCCTAAGGCTCTTTTTGTCTATCTATATAAGACAGTGCTTTAAGATGGAGTGTTCATCTTAACTCGGTTACTTACTGCGTTTAACGGCCAAGTGTGCGAGGGTTATTAGGGCTTGCTTATATTCGGAATCAGGAACTACGGATAGTTCAGCAATCGCTTTATCTGCTTCTTCATACGCCTTATTCGTCGTGTATTCCAAAGAGCCTGTCTCTTTCATTACAGACATAATGTCGTCGAGACGTTCCATCCCGTTGGCTTTTTCAATCGCTTCACGAATCATGCTCGCTTGTACTGGAGCAGCGTTGTGCATAGCGTACAATAGAGGCAGTGTTGGTTTGCCTTCAGCAAGATCGTCACCAACGTTTTTACCCATCTCTTTACCATCAGCAGTGTAATCCATCACATCATCAATCAGTTGGAATGCAGTGCCTAGGTATTTACCGTAGTTTTGCATTGCCGTTTCGACTCCAGGTGAAGATTCTGAAAGAATTGCGCCGATTTGTGTCGCAGCCTCAAATAAGCGAGCGGTCTTAGAGTAGATCACCTGCATGTAGCTTTCTTCTGTGGTATCCGGATTGTTGCAGTTCATCAATTGTTGAACCTCACCCTCGGCAATCACGTTTACCGCTTCACTCATTAGCTCAAGGATCTTTAAGGATCCTAAGGTTGTCATCATTTGGAACGAACGAGTGTAAATAAAGTCACCAACCAAAACACTAGCGGCATTACCAAAAGCGGCATTGGCTGTGGCTTTACCGCGTCTCATATCCGATTCGTCGACGACATCATCATGAAGCAGAGTGGCGGTGTGAATAAACTCAATAAAGGCTGCAGAAGTAATATGAGCTTCACCTTGATAACCAAGTGCGCGAGCAGATAAAAGAGCAAGCAAAGGGCGTAGGCGTTTGCCACCACCGCTAACGATATAAAAACCAAGCTGGTTGATTAAACTTACGTCAGAATTAAGTTGGGCTTGAATTGTTTCATTCACTTTTGCCATATCATTGGCAGTAAGCGTTTGGATAGCTTTAAAATCCATTGTTCATCCGGCTGAAGTTAGACCCTGTAAGGCTTATACGTTGTGTTTAATTGTTGAATAATACACTAAAAAACGTTGATTAATACATCACTTAAAGGCATGATTGCCGCACTTTTCTTTGGCGAGCAGGTTTTCGCCAATTTTTTAAAAATATGGCTTGTCATAGCGGCATGATTCCCGTAGAATCTGCGCCCTATTGATTAGTTTAGCGCACACCCGAGTTGTACAAATAACAACCATAGGCTGTGCGGAAAAAGCGGAGTAAAATATGTACGCTGTTTTCCAATCTGGTGGCAAACAACACCGAGTAAGCGAAGGTCAAACACTTCGTTTAGAGAAATTAGACGTTGAAACTGGTGCAACTGTTGAATTTGATAAAGTTCTTCTTGTTGCTAACGGCGAAGAAATCGCTGTTGGTGCACCTCTTGTTGAAGGTGGCAAGGTTACTGCAGAAGTAGTACAACACGGTCGTGGCGATAAAGTAAAAATCGTTAAGTTCCGTCGTCGTAAGCACTCGCGTAAGCAAGCTGGTCACCGTCAGTGGTTCACTGAAGTGAAAATCACTGGCATTAACGCTTAAGTATTAGGAGAGTTTAACAATGGCACATAAAAAAGCTGGCGGTTCTACTAATAACGGCCGCGATTCAGAAAGCAAACGTCTTGGTGTTAAGCGTTTTGGTGGTGAATCTGTTCTTGCAGGTAACATCATCGTTCGTCAACGTGGTACTAAGTTCCACGCTGGCACAAACGTTGGCATCGGTAAAGACCATACTCTTTTCGCTCTTACTGAAGGTAAAGTGAAATTTGCAGTAAAAGGTCCTAAAAACCGTAAGTTTGTAAGCATCGAAGCTGAGTAATTTAATCTTTAACTAGATTATTTTATTAGCTTTCAAGCTGAATTCAAAAGCCCTGCCGATTCGGCAGGGTTTTTTATTTATAGCGAGAATAAAAAAGTAGATGCTCTTGCTTTGGTTTTGAGAAGTCGTTTGATTTTTTATAAACAGAAAGCAAAGAACCTCTCCTTATTTGTTCCCTGATTGCAGATCGATCTAGATCTTAGGTGATCGATCTAAACTCGGATCTGCTAGAATTTATATCACTCCTTGGTGAGTGGTAACGCAACGTAAGTGCGGAGTTGAAAAATGAAATTCGTTGATGAAGCGGTAGTAAAAATAGAAGCCGGTGATGGCGGTAATGGTACAGTAAGCTTTTGGCGCGAAAAGTTCGTCGCTAAAGGTGGCCCAGATGGCGGTGACGGTGGCGATGGTGGTGATGTCTACATCCAAGCAGATGAGAACTTAAACACACTGATTGATTATCGTTTCCAACGCTTCTACAACGCAGAACGTGGTGAAAACGGTCGTGGTGGTAACTGTACGGGTAAACGTGGTAAAGACACGACACTGAAAGTGCCTGTAGGTACTCGTGCCGTTGATATCCACACTAATGAAATTGTTGCTGAAGTTGCTGAACACGGCAAAAAAGTAATGGTGGGTAAAGGTGGTTGGCACGGTCTTGGTAATACGCGTTTTAAGTCGTCTGTTAACCGCGCCCCTCGTCAAAAGACAATGGGTACTAAAGGCGAAGTTCGCGAACTACGTTTAGAGCTTCTTCTGCTCGCTGATGTTGGTATGCTTGGCCTACCAAACGCAGGTAAATCTACCTTTATTCGTTCAGTATCTGCAGCGAAACCAAAAGTAGCGGATTACCCGTTCACCACTTTGATCCCAAGCTTGGGTGTGGTGAGTGTGGTGCCTGAGAAGAGCTTTGTCGTTGCCGATATCCCAGGTCTAATCGAAGGTGCAGCCGATGGCGCTGGTCTTGGTATTCGCTTCTTGAAGCACCTTGAGCGTTGCCGTGTTCTACTACACATGATCGACATCATGCCTATCGATGGTTCTGACCCTATTCAGAATGCGCTGACGATTATTGATGAGCTTGAACAATACAGTGAGAAAGTGGCACAGAAGCCTCGTTGGTTAGTGTTCAACAAAGTTGACCTAATGCCTGAAGAAGAAGCAGACGAAAAGATTCAAGAAATCATCGATGCTTTGGGTTGGGAAGACGAGTACTTCAAGATCTCTGCTGTGAACAAAATCGGCACCAAAGATCTTTGCTTCAAGCTCGGTGAGTTTATGGAAAACCTACCTCGTGAAGCTGTAGAAGTGGAAGAAGAAGAAAAAGTGGACTTTATGTGGGATGACTACCATAAAGATGCAATGAGTGGTAAGAATGTCGTTACTGAAGATGGTGATGACTGGGATGATTGGGATGACGAAGAAGATGACGGCCATGTTATCTATGTTCGTGACTAATCCTCGCCGTTTCTTATGAGCACTTTGGGCGCTTTTTCTCAGATAGGCTGATAATTTTATTAAACCGCAATGAAAATTGCGGTTTTTTTGTATCTGCATCATTATGTACTTCCTATTTTTAATGCAAAATTTATCTCTATATATTTAACGCCTATGGGAAGGGAATCATGGCATCAAAGCAAAGAGCGATCTCAAGACTCGTCGCTCAATCAGGACAAATGCTACTAGCACATGGTGCCGAAAGCACACTGGTTGGCGATATCATGCGTCGTATTGGTATCGCTTGTGGAGTAGATGAAGTAGAAGTCGCACTGTCAGCCAATGCGCTTGTTGTGACAACGATGATGGATGATCACTGTATTACCACCACTCGAAGCTGTGCTGACCGGGGTCTCAACATGCAGGTGATCACTGATATTCAGCGAGTTTGTATCATGATGGAGAAGGGGATTCTCGATTATGGACTGGCCTATAGAAAGATCCAAAAAATTAGCCCTGAACGCTACAATCGCTGGTTAGTTGTCATTATGATAGGTTTTTCGTGTGCTTCTTTTAGCCGCCTTGCTGGTGGAGATTGGCAGGTATTCATGATGACTTTTATTGCTTCAGCCTGCGGTATGATCGTCAGACAAGAGATTGGTCACCGTCACTTCAATCCGTTATTGAACTTCGCTATCACAGCCTTTGTTACTACTACGATTTCTGCTCAAGCGGTGCTTTATAATATTGGAGGCCAACCCACAATAGTGATGGCATCTTCAGTATTGATGCTAGTGCCGGGTTTTCCTCTCATTAATTCTGTTGCCGATATGCTTAAAGGTCATATCAATATGGGGTTAGCCCGTTTTACCATGGCCAGTTTATTAACTCTGGCAACCAGTTTAGGTATTGTCGCAGCGATGAGCCTGTCAGGCGTATGGGGGTGGGTGAGTTAATGAGTCTTTTTGAATTGTTGGTTGGTTTGCTCAATGATATGTTTTTTGCGGCGGTACCAGCGGTAGGGTTCGCTCTGGTCTTTAATGTTCCGCAGAGAGCCTTAATTTATTGTGCGTTAGGAGGCTCTATTGGCCATGGTAGCCGTTATTTGATGATGCACTTCGGTATTCCTATCGAATGGGCGACATTCTTTGCCGCGACATTGGTTGGCATGATAGGGGTACAGTGGTCGCATAAACTGTTAGCGCACCCTAAAGTATTTACGGTTGCAGCCTTGATTCCTATGGTCCCAGGTGTGTTTGCCTTTAAGGCTATGATTGCGATGGTTGAAATTAACCGAGCTGGGTACAGCCCTGAATTACTCGCTATTTTGATGGAGAACTTTTTGAAATCGATGTTCATTATCGCTGGGCTGGCGATTGGATTAGCGGTGCCTGGGCTGTTATTCTACCGCCGTAGACCTATCGTTTAGCGTTAATTTTCTTTTTAAGAACAGGACTTTCGATTTATGATCATCAGTATGATAGCAGCAATGGCAGACAATCGTGTCATTGGTAAAGACAACCAGATGCCATGGCATTTGCCTGCGGATTTCGCATGGTTTAAACGCTCTACAATGGGCAAACCAGTAGTGATGGGGCGTAAGACCTATGAGTCGATTGGACGACCTTTACCTGGTCGATTGAATGTTGTAATCAGTCGTGATGAGAATTTGAAAATTGAAGGTGTGACAACCGTTACTTCGATAGAACAAGCTTTAGATCTAGTCAGTGATGTTGAAGAGGTAATGATCATTGGTGGTGGTTCGATTTATGAAACTTGCTTACCTAAAGCTGACAAGCTTTACCTTACTTATATCGATTTAGCCGTTGATGGTGATACAAAGTTCCCTGATTGGGGAGAAGGTTGGAAGCAGAGCTTTCATGATACCTACCAAGCGGATGAGAAAAACAAACACAATATGGAATTTGTGATCCTTGAGCGTTAACTGTGGTTATTAATAGTTAGGTTCTGAAAAATACTTGCGTTACTGGTTCAGTAGCGCAAGCTTCTCGTAATTTCTATAGCGCAGCTTGAGTGAAAAACTGTTTGTCCTCCCAACGAAGTGCCGTTAGCTCTCCGCCCCAAACACACCCCGTATCAAGTCCAATAACGTCTTTTCCGTTATAACCTTCAAGTGCTGCCCAGTGGCCAAATAATACGGTTTTATCTAGCTGAACTCTTTGAGGAAGGTCGAACCAAGGGATGTATTCGTGGTCGGCCACCTCTTTTGGAGGAAGCTTGCAGCCCATGTCTAAACGTCCGTCAGGAAAGCAGAAGCGCATGCGTGTAAAACTGTTGATGGCGTATCTATAACGCTCTATATCGCTCAATTCTTTTGACCACAAGTCAGGAGAATTGCTGTACATGTTCTCAATCAACCACTTCCATTTTTTTGAGCGCAATAGTCCTGTGACCTTTTTGTTCTCTTTACGCGCTCGCTTGATTGTCCATTGTGGAGAAATACCAGCATGGGTCATGACAAATTGGTCATGCTCTTGCATTAAAGGCTGTTCTCTAAGCCATTCAAGCAACTCGTCTTTGTCATCAGCATCTAAAATAGGCTGAGTTTGATCTTTCTTCTTTGCTGGAAAAAGACCAAGCGAAACTGCGAGCAGGTGTAAGTCATGATTGCCCAGTACTACCTTCGAGGACTCTCCTAAAGACCGGATAAATCTGAGTGTCTCAAGTGACTTAGGGCCTCTTGCGACCAAGTCACCAGCGACCCACAAAGTATCTTTTTGCTTATCAAATTTGACGGTTTCAAGTAAGAGTTGAAGTTCGTCGAAGCAGCCTTGGATGTCTCCGACAATATAATTCGACAAAGTAATTTCCTATAGATGCTGGTGTATGTTCTTTATACTTGAAGCTGCAGCGTCGTTAACGGCGCAAGTTCACCCTAATCACATAGAAAGAATACCGATGATCATAGATATTCTTTCTTGTTACCTAACAGCAACTCCAATTATTTTTAGTATATAGCTAATTAAGAATGTTGGGGATCGCTAGCCTGAAAGGCTCGACTTCGGCTATAAAATCAATCCCCTTGTGGTCTGTCATAACATAATGACCTTGCATAACGCCTACAGGGGTTTCGATGACGGTACCACTTGTGTAGGTGTATTCGTCGTTGGCTTCAATAACAGGTTGCTGCCCAACGACACCATCACCTTCTATGGTGAGTTGCTTACCGTTAGAGTCGGTAATCAACCAGCGGCGAGACATCAGTTGCACCGTTGTTTTACTGAGGTTTTTTATCGTAATAATGTAGGCGAAGACGTAACGATTCTTCGTTGGCTCAGATTGCTCTGGTATGTATTTAGAGTGAACCTGGCATTTGATACAAGGCGTAGATATATCCATATTCGCACCTTTTATTGTTGGTATGCTGAGGGCGAAAGCCCCTAGAAGTGTTAAATAAAAAACAGGCTCCTTACCGAAGTGTAGGAGCCTTTTTATTTATTTGTCAGCGTTGTGGCTGTCGTACAACCAGTTCGCCATATCGACAAATTGCTCGAGCGTTAAATTCTCAGGGCGCATGCTTGGGTTGATACCTAGCTCTTCAAGCACTTCCTTATCGATTAAGCTCTTGTAGCAGTTACGAACCGTTTTACGGCGTTGGTTGAAGCCTTCACGACAGACTCGCTCTAGCCACTTGAGATCTTTTGCAGGGTAAGGTAGCACTTCGTATGGCTGAAGGCGCACGACTGCAGAGTCTACTTTCGGTGGCGGAACGAAGGCTGTTGGCGGCACTTCGAGCACAGGAGTCACTTTACAGTAGTATTGAGCCATGACAGTAAGACGACCGTAAGCTTTGCTGCCTGGCCCCGCTGCTAAACGGTTAACTACTTCTTTTTGAAGCATAAAGTGCATATCTTGTATGTCTTTATGGAATTCAAAAAGATGGAACATCAAGGGGGTAGAGATGTTGTATGGCAAGTTACCAAAGATACGAAGCTTGTTGTTGGGTTTCACGAGTTGTTCGAAGTCGAACTTCATCGCATCGCCTTCATGGATCGTTAACTTATCAGTAAGATCCGGATGGTTGCGCAGACGTTCCGCTAGATCTCTATCTAGCTCAATTACCGTGAACTTGTCGACAAGTTTACCAACTGGCTCTGTAATGGCACCAAGACCTGGGCCGATTTCAACTAAATTCTGACCTGGTAGTGGGTTAATGCCCGATACGATTCCATCAATAATGTATGGGTCGTTAAGGAAGTTTTGACCAAAACGTTTACGCGCTTTGTGCCCTAAGTGGACATCATTTTTCATTGCTTTTTCTCTACTAATTCAATGGCGTGCGTGAGCGCTGTTCTAAAGCTCCCTGTATCGGCTTGGCCTGTTCCTGCCAAGTCTAAGGCAGTACCGTGATCGACTGATGTGCGAATAAATGGTAAGCCAAGTGTGATGTTCACTGAGCGACCAAAGCCTTTGTATTTCAGTACTGGGAGCACTTGGTCGTGATACATACCTAAAACAGCATCTGCATCTTGCAAATATTTTTCATTAAAGATGGTGTCTGCTGGCAATGGGCCAACTAAATTAATACCATCCTTTTGGCGAATTTTTTCTAGCGTAGGAGTAATAGTTTCTATCTCTTCGTGACCTAAACAACCATCTTCGCCCGCGTGCGGGTTCAAACCACACACATAAATAGTTGGTTTCTCTATAGCAAATTTTTCGACCAAATCTTTATTCAGAATCGTAATAACTCGCTCTAATCTGTCTTCGGTCACGGCTTGAGATACATAAGCTAGTGGGATGTGTGTTGTTACTAGTGCAACACGCAGCCCTTCAGTTGCCAACATCATCACCACGAGCGGTGTATTGGACTTCTCTGCAAAAAACTCGGTATGGCCACTAAAAGCAACGCCAGCCCGGTTAATTACACCCTTGTGAACAGGGCCGGTGACAATAGCATCAAATTCATCATTCATACAGCCAATTGCTGCGGTTTCTAAAGTATTTAATACGTAATGGCCGTTGGCCTCGTTGAGTTGACCTGCAATGGTGCTTTCAGATAATGGAACGTGTTTCACAACCAGTGTGCCAGAGCGTTGAGGCTCCTTAGCTGCGGTTGCGTCGTAATCCAGAAACTCTACTTCGATACCGAGGAGCTTAGCTCGCTCCGCAAGTAGGGTCTTATCGGCACAAACCACAAGTTGATGTGGCCAGCTTTCTTGAGACAAGGCCAGAGTTAAATCTGGGCCTATTCCAGCAGGTTCACCCGCGGTAATGACAATACGTTTAGTTGTCATCTTGGTCTTCCTCAACTATTTCAACAAAGGCACTGGCTCTTATTTCTTGTAGCCAAGCGCCTGCTTCTTCATTGAACTTACGGTTAAATAGAATTTGGTAAGCTTTGTTTTTTAAAGCTGAATCGGTACGGTCGACTTCTCGACGGTCGAGTACTTCAACGATGTGCCAGCCATGAACCGTTTTAAATGGTGCACTGATTTTGCCTTCAGGCAATGTTTCTACTTGGTGTTTGAATTCAGGCACGTACAAATCAGGTGTCTGATAGCCTAATTCACCATCTTGAACTGCTGAGCCTGGATCTTGACTGTATTGCTGAGCGAGATCACCAAAGCTAGCTTCACCAGCGTTGACACGACGAGTGATCTCCTCAAGTTGCTCCTTTGCCCCGTCGTCACTTAAGATGACGGTCGGTTTAATCAATATATGGCGCGCATTCACTTCGGTAACGGCGACAGTCTCTAAGCCTTTTACGTCTTCAATTTTCAGGATATGGAAACCCACACCGCTGCGGAAAGGACCGATGATGCTGCCTTTATTCTGCATTTTGATTTGGTCTGCAAAAATGGTTGGCATTTCTTCTTTACGCATCCAACCCCAGTCACCGCCTTGCAGTGCTTTAGGACCTTTAGAGTAAGTATAAGCCATGGTGCTGAAATCTTTGCCTGAGTTGAGTGCTTCAACTAGCTCTTTAGCTTCAACTTCTAGCTCTTCTTTTGTTTGCTCGTCATTGAAGCGTAGTTGAATGTGTCCAATTTGGTATTGAACAGTGGCATTGGTCTCTTGCGCTAAGATATCCGTTAGGTTATCCACTTCTGCTGGAAGAATATTGATACGGCGACGAACTAAGGCGTTGCGAGCTTCGCTTGCTGCAATCTCTTTTCTTACTTGTTCACGAAATGCATTGTAGCTCAGGCCTTCTTCGGCAACTGACGCGGTAAGTTGTTCTACCGTTTGGTTGTTGTTTTCCGCGATGCCTACAATTGCTTGATCAAGTCGAGCATCATCAATACGAACACCGATACGTTCCGCTTCTTGAGTCTGAATGGTATCGATGATCAGCTTTTCCAGTACTTGCTCATTGAGTACATCTTGTGATGGTAATGTTTGACCGCTTTTCTTAGCGTTTGCGCGAAGTGTCTTCATCGAAGCGTCGATATCGCTTTGTAAGATCACGCCTTCGTTCACGATCACTTTTACGCTGTCGAGTTCAACCGGGGCTGCGTAGCTTGTTGATAAAGTACAAGCCGCTGCGATAGCAATTAATGTGCGTTTCCACAATGTCATGTGTAATCCTTTAAATTTATTGATGTTTTATCAATAAAGAAAATTAGTTGTTTAAGAAGAATGGACGGCCATAGCTCAATGCATTATCAGAGCTGCTTTCACCGACAGCGCCAGAATCTGAGCCAATGTTGGTACCAAAGCCGACAATACCGAAGTTCACGCTGAAGTTGTTTTCATAAACGGGTGACGCGTTCGATGTGTTGATGTAATCGCCTTCCCAGCTGCGTAATTGGTTGCTGTAGGTAAAGCCAATGTACCAACAATCTGATTTATAATTGATTCGAGCTAACCATTCGAGCTCTTCTTCGGTGGTCAAGTCATAGAAGTATTGAGCGCTTGCGTTCCATTTAGGTGAAATTTGGTAAGCACCGAGTAAACCAGCTTGAGAGATACCATCTTTAGTAATTGAGCCAATATTAAAATCAACGGTGTCTTCAATGTACTCTTTGGTTACATAGCGGTAGTTTGTTTGTATGTAACCGCCAGTAAAGCGATATTCAATAGTACTATTCGCAAGCTGCATTGCAGAGGTATCAATATCGTACTGTACACCACCGTGATAGAACAGGTAATCGTCGTAGTTAAAGTCAACCTCTACCGCCCAAGATGAATAATTGGAATTTTTACTTGAGTCATCATCATTTAAGTTTTGTTTAGTATCTTTATCGATATAAAAGATCTGCCCAAAAGAGATGTTAAGACGTTCTTTATACTCATCATCAAAAAAGCGAGATGAAGCTCCATAACTTACCTGGTTTGCTGAGGCAATACGGTCTACACCACTGTATTTACGGCTTCTGAATAGACCGTAATAATCCGTTTGCAGTAAAGTGGTGTCGTAACGACCAATGTTAGATTGATCTTCTTCCGGGACATAAAGGTATTGGACTTGTGGTTCGAGTGTTTGAGTGTAGTTGTCAACAATCGTGGTATCTCGTTCCAGAACGATACCAGCATGGCTTCTAAATTCAGGGATCACTCGACTTGCTGACTCTTCTAAGCCTTCATAATCAGACCCCGTACCAGTATCAACGCCATCAAGATCTTGTTGGTAGTATGTACCCAGTAATCGCGCTTCTGTTGTCCAAGTTCCCCAGGTATTTCCGACTGGGATAGTAATGCCAGGCTCAACGTGAACACGAGTAGCTGAAGGCTTACCTTTTGCGTCTGTATCGAACAACGAAACATGACTGATTAGATCAAAATCCAGGTACTTCATTACTTCAGGAGCATAATAGTTATACTCGAGTTGTGGCATGAGACGATAAGGCAAGTTATTGGTGGTTGTAAGGACTTGGAAATCTCGGACAAGTACAGAAGCATCCCAATTTTGAGAACGATACGTAGCTTGGCCTTCTTGAAGCAGTTGCCCATCTTCACGGTTACCAATACTGCTTGAGTTGACATCGGTAAAGTAATCGATATCACTCACTTTGGAGTAATCGAGTTCAAATAACCAAGATTGTTGGAATATTCCAGAGTGCTCTAGTTGAGCGCCCCAACGGTCGCCTTTTTCTTCGTATTTTTTATCATCAGGTAAGTACTCAGACTTGATACTACCCGAACCAAAGTCGCTCAAATATCTGAATTTACTGTTTAGTTGAGTACCACGCTCTTGCATGTACTTGAATGTGGTTTCCAAATCGTAGTTTGGCGCCAAGTTCCAATACACCGGGATTTCAGCTTCGAAACCATCGCTTGAACCGTACGAAACGGTTGGATACAAGAAGCCGGTTTTACGGGTATCGCCGACTGGTACGGTTAAATACGGTAAGTAAAAAACGGGAACACTTTGGATCTCAAAACGAGGGTTGTAAAAAGTGGCTTGTTCTTCGTCTTGGTCGACACTGATACTTGAGGCTCTTAGGCGCCAAGCGTTGTCGCCAATAGGGCAAGAGGTGATTGAGCCATCTTCAATTTCATAAACCGCTTTGCCTGTCTTAGATACGTATACAGCATCACCACGACCGGGCTCACAAAGAAATTCGTAATCGGTATTTTCTAATGTCATTTCGTCGGTAGTCAGATTGTTGGTTGCTCTGTCCGATACTGACTTTATTTGACCATCACTAAAGTTTACGTTGCCTTCAGCTACAACGATATTTTCTTGTTGGTGCAGGGTTACGTTATCGGCAAGGATTGTCTTGTTCCCTTGCGTAACGACTACGTCACCTGAATATATTGCCTTGTCACCATTGATAGCTTCTAAGCGATCTGACTCAACGTGAGCGGGTAGCTGTGTCTCGTTTTCTGCAGCGGGCTCGATCAAGCATTGATCTATAGAGGGCATTTCCTGCACACTACTATCGGTGATTGTTTCAGCTTGAGTTGTCGACACGTATAACGCCGTACTTATAGACGCGGCTAACAAGGTGCGGGAAAAAGATTGCATGAAGTTGAACTATCCTGTGTCACTAGATGAAGGGTTGATCTAGTATCAATCCAATTAATAAAGCATTTTCCTTATGATAAAGGAAATATTAGCATTCAGCATCATCAGACAGCATTACTCAGATAAAATTCATAGATAGAGAACACATAATGCAAATATTTGGCAAAATTTTGGGCGCTTTTTTTGGCTTTTTATTTGGAGGTCCGCTTGGTCTGATTTTTGGCCTATTTTTAGGACACCAGTTCGATAAAGCTCGTCGGTTGAACCAATCGGGTTTTAATAGTTCTGGTTTTGGCCGAGGGCCAAGCCAAGTAGAAAGGCAGAATGAGTTTTTTAAAGCCGCTTTTGCGGTTATGGGGCATGTCGCTAAAGCTAAAGGTCAGGTAACACCTGAAGAAATTCAGTTAGCTTCCACTATGATGGAGCGCATGAATCTGCATGGTGAACAACGTCAAGCCGCGCAAGATGCTTTCCGTGATGGTAAAGAGAGCGACTTTCCGTTAAGTGATGCGCTTGAACGCGTGAAGATTTCATCAGGCGGTCGTTTTGATCTATTGCAATTCTTCTTAGAACTGCAAATTTCAGCAGCGTTTGCTGATGGGAGCTTGCATCCAAGCGAGCGTCAGGTTCTCCATAAGATCGCTCAAGGGCTTGGTTTTTCTTCGGAACAACTGGATCGCCGCCTACAGATGCAAGAAGCGGCATTCCGCTTCCAGCAGCAAGGTGGAAGCTTTGGTGGTCAGCAAGGCCACGGACAGTCATCAGGTTGGCAACAGGCTTCGCAACAGAACCAGCTTGGCGATGCATATAAGGTTCTTGGTGTGAGTGAAAGTGCTGACGGTAAAGAGGTGAAGAAAGCCTACCGTAAACTGATGAATGAACATCACCCAGATAAACTGATGGCGAAGGGCTTACCGCCTGAGATGATGAATGTTGCGAAAGAGAAATCGCAAGAAATTCAGAATGCTTATGATCTGATAAAGAAGGTCAAAGGTTTTAAGTAGTTGAACACTAAACCGAGTAATAACAGAGTTACTCGGTTTTTTATTAAAAGGAATTATATGACGGTAACGTATCAGGATGTTCTAGAGTTTTGGTTCGATGAATTAACGCCTAAAGATTGGTTTACTGGCGGCGCCGAGATTGACGTTGTGATTGAGTCTCGATTTGCTGAACTGCATAAAGCAGCCGTTCAAGGTGAGCTATTTGAATGGCGACAAAGCGCACACGGGCGTTTAGCTGAGATTATCGTGCTTGATCAGTTTTCTCGAAATATTGGGAGAAACAGTCCGACAGCTTTTTCGGCTGATCCGATGGCGTTAGCTCTAGCTCAAGAGGCGGTAGCGGGTGGTTTTGATCACCAGCTTAACGAGCAACAAAAAAGCTTCCTGTATATGCCTTATATGCACAGTGAATCTTTGTTAGTCCATGAACAAGCCGTGGAACTCTTTTCTCAAACGGGATTAGAACATAATCTGGATTTTGAGTTTAAGCACAAGGTCATCATTGAGCGTTTTGGTCGCTACCCTCATCGTAATGAGGTGCTAGGGCGAGCTTCGACTCCCGAAGAAATTGAATTCTTGCAGCAACCGGGCTCAAGTTTTTAATCGTAGAAATATGCTCAAAGAATTGAGAAGAGGCTAGTGGTTAATCAAAACCTCTAGCCTCTTTTTTATTTCTCTTTAATGATGAACTTTAGCGTTAGCGCTAGTTTGCTTGGTTGAGCGACCAGTCGTAGTCATAACTGATGTTTTGAGTATTGGTTACTGCTTCAGTTCGATACTGGTCTAAGTGCTGAATAAGTTGTTTCTTCGTACCAAAATCCACAGCAAACCATTCGTAAATTGATGATAGTTGAAGCTTATTATTTGTAACCAGTACGCCTTTATCACTGTTTACAAACTCAGAGGCTGCTTGTTCGAGTAAAGCTTCGGTGTTGTCAGTCGTAAAGGCTTGAAGTTGTAGGTTAGGACAACCTAGGCTGGCACAGTTCACTGCATAATGAGTGCGTGGGTCTTGCCAAATAGGTCTTAGGATCCGGTGTTCAATATCATTGAGTGTCAGTGATTTACCATTGACGACGACTACATCATCTCCCCACGGCCCGAAACTAAATAGTCCGCCAAGTTTAGTTATGGATTTGATCGGGTAGGCATCAAGAATCAAATCGACAGTCACGGCGTTATATAGATTAACCCAGTAGGCATACTGCTCCGCTTTTGAATAGTCGAGCGGATTCACCTGTTCGAGTTGCTTGATGTATTGCTTAAGTTTGGTCTTATCGGCAGTGTTCACCGCTTTATATCTAACTAACGTATTTTGCCCCTGTTTAACCAAGTAGCTATCGAGGAATTGCTGCCAATCTTGATGAGATACCTGTTCTAGGTTGGTATCGTCGCTTTGCTTCCAGTATGGCCAAAGATCGGATTTAGGCGCAGACCAAGCTAAGGTTGAGAAAAGTAGGCTGACAATAAAAAGTAGTTGTTTCATGGCATTCTCCTGATGACTGACTACTAAGACCTTAAGGCTTACCATTTTCTTTCATTGCTCTTCATTTAAATAAACATATGAAGTTAAGTTAAAAGCTTAGCCAAATAAAAAAGGTTGGCACTAGGCCAACCTTTAGATTTATTCAGAAACGTCTGATTATTTCAGGAAGTTAGGAATCTTAGCTTCAAACTCAGAGATCTTATCGGCGTGTTGAAGTGTAAGGCCGATATTATCTAAACCATTCAGTAGGCAGTGACGACGGAACTCATCAATTTCAAATGAGTACTCTTTACCATTCGCGCTCACTTTCATTGCTTCTAGATCAACCGTGATTTCTGCGCCTTCGTTCGCTTCTACGAACTGGAATATTTCATCGACTTCTTGCTCTGTTAGGCGAACTGGCACCATTTGATTATTGATTGAGTTACCGTAGAAAATATCGGCAAAGCTCGGGGCAATAATCACTTGAATACCGTAATCGGCCAGCGCCCAAGGAGCGTGTTCACGAGATGAACCACAACCGAAGTTTTCGCGAGCCAGTAGAATAGAGGCGCCTTGATAGCGTGGTGCGTTCATTACAAACTCAGGGTTTGGTTGCTGTCCTGCATCATCTAGGAAGCGCCAATCGTGGAACAAGTGTTTACCAAAACCAGTACGGTTTACTTTCTGTAGAAACTGCTTTGGAATGATTGCATCAGTATCGATGTTGGCCGTATCTAGAGGAACGACTAATCCGGTGTGTTGTTGAAAACCTGACATGTTAAATCCTCTAATTAAAGTTCACGAATATCGACAAAGTGACCAGCGATCGCTGCTGCTGCGGCCATTGCTGGGCTAACTAGGTGCGTACGACCATCACGGCCTTGGCGACCTTCAAAGTTACGGTTTGATGTAGAAGCACAGCGTTCTTGTGGACCTAGGCGGTCGTTGTTCATTGCAAGACACATAGAACAACCTGGCAAACGCCATTCGAAGCCTGCTTCGATGAAGATCTTATCTAAGCCTTCAGCTTCGGCTTGCGCTTTTACTTGTTCTGAACCCGGAACAATAAGCGCTTGAACGTGTTTCGCTACTTGACGGCCTTTCGCTACCGCTGCTGCTGCACGCATGTCTTCGATACGAGAGTTAGTACAAGAACCCACAAAGACTTTATCGACGTTGTAATCTGATAGCGATTTACCCGCTTCAAGGCCCATGTAAGCCAGCGCTTTTTCAGCCGATGCTTTTTCAACAGGGTCTGCGAAGCTTTCTGGTGCTGGGATTGGCGTGTCTACTGAAATAACCTGACCTGGGTTGGTACCCCAAGTGACTTGCGGCTTGATTTCAGCTGCTTCTAGCGTGACAACTGCATCGAATTCTGCGTCAGCATCGGTTTTCAATGTGTTCCAGTATTCGATTGCCGCTTCTAAGTCTTCGCCCTCTGGAGAGAATTTACGACCTTTGATGTACTCGTAGGTGATTTCATCCGGTGCTATTAGGCCTGCTTTAGCGCCCAACTCGATAGCCATGTTACACACCGTCATACGACCTTCCATCGTAAGGTCGGTAATCGCCTCACCACAGAATTCCACTACGTAGCCTGTACCGCCAGCGGCTGTTGTCTTGCCGATGATCGCTAACACGATGTCTTTTGCAGTAATGCCCGGAGCAACCTTGCCTTTTACTTCGATCTTCATGGTTTTAGCGCGTGCTTGTTTTAGCGTTTGAGTAGCTAGAACGTGCTCAACTTCTGAAGTACCGATACCGAATGCAAGAGAACCAAATGCACCGTGTGTTGCCGTGTGCGAGTCACCACATACGATGGTCATGCCCGGTAGCGTAATACCCAGTTCAGGGCCCATTACGTGCACAATACCTTGGTATTTGTGGTTTAGGTCGTAAAGCGTGACACCAAACTCTTCACAGTTCTTCGATAGCGTTTCCATTTGGATACGAGCCATCTCGCCAGAAGCGTTGATGTCTTTAGTTTGTGTCGATACGTTGTGATCCATGGTCGCGAAGGTTTTGCCTACTTGGCGAACTTTACGGCCCTTTTCACGCAGACCATCAAAGGCTTGTGGCGACGTTACTTCGTGGACAAGGTGACGATCGATGTAAAGAATGGGAGTTTCGCCTTCTGCTGCTACTGCAACGTGAGCGTCATAAACTTTCTCGTATAAGGTTTTTGCTTGCTGGTTTGTCGACATAGCTTTTCTTCCTTGGGAGCATCAGTCCCAGTGTGTGTTTCGAGCCAAGTCATGTGATTTAAGCTGACTTGGCTTGATATTATTCTTATGAACTTGCTTTAATTCGAGAGCGTCTAGCTTATGAAGCTAAGATATACTCTGCAATCTTGTCACCCATTTCAGAGGTAGTCAGTGCTTGGTTCTTACCTGCAAGGTCAGCGGTTAGCTCGCCTGCTGAAAGCGCTTTAGATACCGCAGTTTCGATATCTTGTGCTGCCGCTTCTTCGCCTAGGCTGTAACGAAGCATCAGCGCTGCAGAAAGAATTTGCGCGACTGGGTTCGCGATGTTCTTGCCTGCGATATCTGGTGCGCTGCCGCCTGCTGGTTCGTATAGGCCAAAGTTGCTTTCGTTCAAGCTTGCAGAAGGAAGCATACCCATAGAGCCTGTGATCATTGCGCACTCATCAGAGATGATGTCACCAAAGATGTTTGAACATAGCATGACGTCAAACTGAGATGGGTCTTTGATTAACTGCATGGTCGCGTTGTCGATGTACATATGGTTTAGCGTGACATCTGGGTAATCTTTTGCGATCTCTTCAACCACTTCACGCCATAAGATAGAGCTCTGCAGAACGTTTGCTTTGTCGATTGAGTAAACATTTTTGTTACGTAGACGTGCCGATTCAAATGCAATCTTTGCAATGCGTTCGATTTCGTAGCGGTGGTAAACTTCTGTATCAAACGCTTTTTCAGTTGCGCCTTCGCCTTCGCGACCTTTAGGTTGGCCGAAGTAGATGCCGCCTGTTAGTTCACGTACAACCACGATGTCAAAACCACGCTCAGAGATATCAGCGCGAAGTGGAGAGAAAGACTCTAAGCCTTTGTGGATTTGTGCCGGTCGTAGATTACAGAACAGTTGGAAGTGTTTACGTAGAGGAAGTAGGGCACCACGCTCTGGTTGATCGTTCGGTGGAAGGTGTTCCCATTTAGGACCGCCGACAGAACCAAAAAGTACCGCGTCAGATTCTTCACAGCCTGCTACTGTTGCTTCTGGAAGTGGACTGCCGTGATTATCAATCGCAATTCCACCAACATCATACTCTTCGCGAGAAAAGCTAATCGCGTGCTTCTTTTCGATCGCGTCTAGCACTTTATGTGCTTGTTGCATTACTTCTGGGCCAATGCCATCACCAGGTAGTACGGCAATTTTGTATGATTTATCTGTCATGTTAATCCTTTAATTCTTGTTACTGAGCTATGACAGCTCTTTAAAATTTTGTCCCTAAAGCCAATAACATCGGCTCTAGGGCTCTGTTATTGGGATATTAAACTGTCGCGATTCTTTGCTGTTTCATTTCTGCGATGGTGTCTGCGCGCTGAATGCTATTAATAACGTGCAGTAGCGCTTGACCAGAAGCTTCAACGATATCGGTTGAAACGCCCGTACCGTGGTACTTGCGGCCTTTATAGTTAGCAATAATATCGGCTTGGCCTAAACCATCTTCGCCTTCACCTTTTGCGGTTAGGTCGAATTTGTCTAGCACGATTTCATAACCCGTTAAGCGGTAGATGCATTGGTATAAGGCATCAACAGGGCCGTTACCAACAGCCGCTTCGCATTTCTCTTCATCTCCACATTGCAGTTTGATGCTGGTGGTGGACATAACACTACCAGATTGTACGCTTAGGTAATTCAGTTTATAGAAGTCGTCTTCATCACGCAGGTTTGCGAAGTGCATTAGTGCTTCTAGGTCGTAATCGAACACTTGGCCTTTGCGGTCAGCAAGCTTTAAGAAGTCTTCGTACAATGAATCTAGGTTGTACTCATTGTCTTTGTAACCCATAGCGTCCATGTGGCTCTTAACGGCAGCACGGCCACTGCGGCTTGTTAGGTTCAATGCCTTGTTTTTTAAGCCGATAGACTCAGGCGTCATGATCTCGTAAGTGTTTTTGTTCTTAAGCATGCCATCTTGGTGGATACCTGAAGAGTGGCTGAATGCGTTAGCACCAACGATTGCTTTGTTGTCTTGAATTGGCATGTGGCAAAGCTGGCTAACCAACTTACTGGTACGGTGAATTTCTTTGTGGTCCAAACCAGTATGAACACCTAATAGCTCTTGACGAGTTTTGATGATCATTGCGATTTCTTCTAAAGAACAGTTACCCGCACGCTCACCAATACCATTGATTGTGCCTTCAATTTGTCGTGCTCCTGCTTGAACGGCAGCAATTGAGTTAGCAACCGACATGCCTAAGTCATCGTGACAGTGAACAGATATGATCGCTTGATCGATGTTTGGTACGCGATCAAATAGCGTTTGGATAATGCCGCCGAATTCATTTGGTACTGTGTAGCCTACGGTGTCTGGAATGTTGATGGTTTTTGCGCCAGCGTTGATAGCGGCTTCAACCATACGACATAGGTTGTCGATAGGGGTACGACCGGCATCTTCACAAGAGAACTCAACATCATCGGTATAGTTACGCGCATGCTTTACCGCTTTCACTGCCATCTCGACAACATCGTCATAGCTGCGACGTAGTTTATCTTGTACGTGAACCGTTGAGGTTGAAATGAAGGTATGGATACGGAATTGATCTGCTACTTTTAGTGCTTCTGCTGCGGCGTCTATATCTTTGGCAATGGCACGAGAAAGCGCACAAATTCGGCTATCTTTGATGTGTTTCGCAATAGTTTGAACTGATTCGAAATCACCGGGAGAAGAAACTGGGAAGCCAGCCTCAATAACGTCCACACCCAGTCTCTCGAGAGCGTAAGCGATCTGTAACTTCTCTTTTACCGTAAGACTTGCTGCAAGAGCTTGCTCGCCGTCACGTAAGGTCGTATCAAAAATTATTACTTGATCGTTCATGGGTGCTTCCTTATATCGACAATAAATCGATTGCTATCCAAATTATTATTAAGAATGATGTTCTTTTAAAAGTGCCAGTTACAAAAAAACCCGCTCAGCGCGGGTTTTAATATTTGTGTAGTTCTTGACCCACAACTTACCCGCGCGATTGGTTCACGATAAGGAGAAGTTTCAGCAGTCGAGAAGAAGAAAAAATCATTACACAAATATCCGTAAATAAACTGTTAACACCATATTTACCGCAATTTATTCTGAGCGTCAAACGAGAAAATCCAATATCAGTGTGCTTTGGTGGTGTTTTTGTTTGGCTTGTGCTGTTTTTTTCTTTCATGTTGGATGTATCGACTGATTGGTGGTTTTGTACTGGCGGGTTAGTTTATCGATTGGCTTATGTATAGGTTAAAACTTTGTAGTAAATATTTTTGTCGGAACGATTCATCAACTAAATCGAATGTATGGGCAAATTAATTAATCAATCGATTAAATAGTGAGTAATTAATGTTCTACTACTGTGTTGATTTATCCCTATAATTAATCGTGTGATTAATTATAGGGATAGGTCTCAATGATGGCAGCGCGTAAAGCAGGGCGACCTCAACAAAACCTTGATGTCAGGCAGCTACTCATCGAGCATGCTCGAGATCTGTTCGTTATTCAACCTTACGATAAAGTTTCGACACGTTTAATTGCAGAGCGTGCTGGAGTAAACATTGCGATGATCCGCTACTACTTTGGTAATAAAGCCGGATTGTTTGAAGCGATGCTGCGTGAAACGCTACGTCCGATGCAAATACAGATGCAGAAGTTGGTGGCAGAGAGCAGCCATGAGAACTTTCTTGATTTAATGCGAACTTATTATAAAGAGATGGTTAAGGTGCCTAAGTTTCCTCGCTTGATTGCCCAGGTGATGAATATGCCTCCCTCAGAGGTTCAAAGAGAGTTGTTAGAAAAAGTATTTCAGGATGTGGCTAAGCCTGCCCAAGATGTCATCTTTGAAAAGTTAGTCGAGCAGGGGATATTGAAGAAGAACATGGATCCAAAACTGTGTCGCGTTTCGTACATTAGCCTAATGGTATTTCCTTTTATTGCACCGCCACCTTTGTTAGCGATCCATGGTATTGAGCTTAACGAAGCCTTTCTTAATCGTTTAATCGAACACAACATTCAATTGATGACCGAAGGCTTTATCAATGTATCTAGCGCTACTCCCTTGCAGGAATCAAGATAATGAAAATAAGTAAAAAACTCCTCTTTTTTCCAGCACTAGCGGTTGGTGTTATTGGTTTGGTGGTTGCGATTAATTTTAAGCTTGATCTGCCGACTAAACCCGCGGGAGATAGGGCTCGTTTAGTCGAAACGGTCAGCTTAGAACAACAAATGATCGCGCCGTTGGCGGTGGGCTTTGGCAGAGTGGTGCCTAAAGTCGAATGGAAAGCGATTGCTGAGGTGACAGGACAAATAGTCTATCGACATCCAGATCTTGAAAAAGGACAGGTGATCCCTGCAGGAACGGTCGTGCTCAAGGTTGATCCATTGGATTACGAATTGAAACTGATACAAGCAGAGGCGGATCTAAAATCAAGCCAAACCTCATTAGCGAAATTGAATCAAGAAGAAGATAACCTTAATCAGACTCTTAAGATCGAAAAGAATCGCTTAGTGATCAGCAATAAAGAGCTACAACGTAAACAAGATCTGCGTAAGAAAGGGCTGACTTCTCAATCGGATGTCGACCTGCAACAACAAAGCGCACTCTCTCAACAGAAGTTGGTTTTAGATATACAGAATCAAATCGCTTTAATGCCAGATGAAAAGCGCGTCGCGGAAGCGGTGATTAAGGTCAATGTATCTAAAGTGAAAGAGGCGCAACGTTCTTTGGATAAAACGACCATCACTTTGCCAAGAGCCATGAGAATCGCTCAGGTTGATATTGAACAAAACCAAGTGGTTAATCTTCAGCAAGAGATGTTTGTTGCTCATGGGATTGACGTTATGGAAGTTGAGGCACAACTCTCTATTCACGATATGCAAACTTTAGCCTCAAGCTTTACTCAATTCCCTCGCGATGCTGCAGGCATACCGAACCCTTACCAAGCGCCGATTAAAGCGACGATCCAGATGAACAGTGGCAGCTTGAATCTGAGCTGGCCAGCGAAGGTCGCAAGAATCAGTGAAACCGTTGATGAACACCAAGCCACCGCGGGGATCATTCTTGAAATCAATCAAGATTATTCAGCCTTACAGCCAAGCAGTGCCACTCCGTTGGTGAATGGCATGTTCGTCAAAGCGGAGATTGAAGGTATGGCGAACCTGAGTTGGGTTGTGCCTGAGCGTGCTTTGCATGGCGATAAGGTTTATCTGATGAATGACAGCCAGCGTCTGCAAGTGGTGAGTGTTGAAGTGCTGTATCGCAGAGATAACCAAGTGGTTGTGAGTGGCGAACTACAAGCCGGAGACAAGCTGATTCTTAATGATGTTCTGCCTGCTATTGAAGGTATGTTATTGAAAGAGTCTCGCTCAAATGATGATGAGCTTTCCGCTGATACTGAGGAGATCGCCTCATGATCAAGTTCTTCTCTAGGCACCCAACAGCAGCCAATTTGTTGATGCTTGGGTTGCTGATCATGGGTTTGGCTTCTTTGTCTACCATCAAGCGTGAAACCTTCCCCGCGTATGATCCACCTTATATTATGGCGGCGATCGTTTACCCCGGCGCTTCGCCACAAGAAGTAGAAGAGAGCTTGTGTGTAAGAATGGAAGACGCGGTCGATGGATTAGCTAACATTGAAGAGACTCAGTGTGAAGCGATCGAAGGCAGTGCGCGTTTAATCCTCAAGTTGAATGAGAAAGCAGATATCGGGCGAATGCTGGTGGACGTGCAAACTCAGATCAACTCGATCAATGATTTCCCAACTGAGATTGAATCGCCTGTTGTTCAAGAGCTAGATTGGAACGAACCGGTTGTTGATATCGCTATAACAGCTGAAACGTCATGGCCAGAACTTAAGGCCTACGCGGAAAATCTTAAGCGCACCATGAAGCTTGATTACGATGTCTCATTAGTTGAAGTCAGTGGCTTTTCCGATCATCAATATCGTGTGGAACTGGATACCCAAGCGATTCGCCAGCTCGGTCTGAGTGTTGGAGATATTGCCGATCAGATTGGTCGTCAGAACGTAAAACTACCGAGTGGTAACGTTGAAACACCAGATAAAAACTTCCTGATTCGTTTTGATGAAAGACGTATCACTCCGGTTGAATTAGAGAGTATCGTGGTTGGATCGGCGCCGAATGGCTCTGTGATCCGCTTGAGGGATATTGCCAAGATAACCGATCGCTTTGAACTGGATGAACAGAAGGTTTTGTTTGATGGCAAGCCATCTGCACTACTAAAGATCAGCAAGAACAAGGAAGACGATGCGTTGAGAATCAAAGAGAATGTGACGCGATTCGTGAAAGACCAGAGCGCAATTGCCCCTGATGGCGTGACACTGCAAATGACCAATGATCTCTCGTCTGTACTTTGGGATCGTCTAACCATGATGGTACGCAATGGCTGGCAAGGTATTGTGCTAGTGTTTGCAACTATGTGGCTGTTCTTCAGTTTACGCTATTCATTCTGGGTGGCGGCTGGCTTACCCGTTGCCTTCCTAGGTGGTTTATTCTTAATGGCTAACCTTGGCTTGTCGATCAACATTATGTCGCTGGTCGGCTTGTTGATGGCGATCGGTATTATGATGGATGACGCCATAGTAATAGCCGAATCGATCGCCTCCCATTTAGAGCGGGGACAAAACGTTGATGACGCGGTATACAACGGCGTTAAGAAAGTGCTCCCCGGTGTGTTGTCTTCTTTCCTAACCACAGTCTGTATTTTTGGTAGTTTACTATTTCTTGATGGAGAAATTGGAGCGGTGCTTAAAGCCGTACCTCAAGTGCTTATTTTAGTGCTGTCGTTGAGCTTGATTGAAGCCTTTCTTATTCTGCCAAACCACTTATCTCATTCATTGCATAAAGAAAAAAATGACAAGCCAGCGCTGCGCTTTAAGGTTGTGTTACTTGAGAAATTCGAGAACTTTCGTAATACCACTTTGATGAACATGGTTGAGAAAGTCGTGACCTTCCGTTATGCCTTTATGGGCGGAGTGATTACGCTGTTGTTGCTTTCAGTCGCCTTGATTGCTGGTGGCGTAGTTAAGTTTCAACCTTTCCCAGAGTTGGATGGCGATATTGCCGAGGCGCGTATCATTCTTCCTCCGGGGGCATCACTGTCTCAAACCGAGAGAGTGGTCGACAAAATAGTCGCGTCTGCTGAGCGTTTGAACAAGCAATGGAGCGAAGAGGTCGAAGAAGGCAACACACTGGTTGAGCACATCACCAGCCAATTTAATGCCAACGCTGATGCCAATGAATCAGGCCCGCACTTAGCCACTGTGCGTTTAGATTTGCGTGGTGCAGAGAGCCGTAACACGGTTATCGATGACTTCATTGATGCATGGCGCGAAGACATTGGTAACTTGGCAGATCCTATCTCGTTAGTGTTCAAGCAACCTACAATGGGGCCGGGCGGTCGTGCTATTGAAATTCGAGCCAAACATGATGACCTGAGTGCGTTGAAATCGGCTTCTTTGGATATTCAGGAATACCTCAATCAGTTCGATGGGGTGCACGGTGTGCTGGATGACATGCGCATGGGTAAAGAAGAGATCTTGGTGAAGCTGCGTCCAGGTGCTGAGACTTACAACGTGAATGGGCAGATGATCGCTTCCCAATTGCGTGCGGCTTTCTTTGGGCAAACGGCGGACGAGATTCAAATCGGTGTTGAGAATATCTCGATTGAAGTGCGTCTTGATAAGGAGCAAGCGGGCGACATACAGCAGCTAGCTAACTTCCCAATCATTACCGCAGATGGTAGTCAGATCCCGCTAGCAACGTTGGCGACATTAGATTTCCAACGTAACTACGTGCGAATTCAACGTATTGATGGGCTGAGAACCATCAGTATCTTTGGTGATATAGATAATAAGAAAGCGAGCTCTTCCGCGATTTTGGCTCAGTTCCAAAAAGAAGAAGCGGCTAAGCTCAGTCAAAAATACCCGGGCTTACGTTTTGATTTCGAAGGCGAAGCCAAAGATGCAGCTAAGACTGGAGCTTCGATGGGCAAAGGTTTCTTACTTGGCTTATTCGGTGTGTTTGCGATTCTTAGTTATCAATTCCGAAGCTATTTGGAACCTGTTGTTGTTATGTTGGCAATTCCACTGGCTTTTATTGGTGTCGTTGTGGGTCACTGGCTGTTAGGGCACGCGTTAAGTATGCCAAGCATGATGGGCTTTGTGTCGCTCGCTGGGATCGTGGTCAATGATTCCATCTTGTTGGTGCAATACATTCGCCACCATGTCGATGAGGGTGATAGCGTGCATGACTCGGTTGTTAAAGCCAGCCGCGAGCGGTTCCGTGCGGTATTTTTAACGTCAATGACCACAGCAGCTGGTCTATTACCACTATTGACGGAAACCAGCTTGCAGGCTCAGGTTATTCAGCCTTTGGTGATTTCGATTGTGTTCGGGATATTTGCCTCAACTTTGTTGGTGCTGTTTATGATCCCTGCGGCCTATTCGATATTGGCTGATTTTGGTTTGGTTAAGAAGCACGAGCCCCTTTCGCTATAGAGCTTTGAAGCCAGAAAGTAAGCAATAAATGATAAAGCGGCCTAGAGTCGCTTTATTTTTATGATAGATGAGTAAGCCATCCGATACCGCTGAATCAGCTACTTCTCAACCATGGAAAATTTCATTTTAGTTCATTCAAAACGTCACTTAACTGTCATTTGTTGGGCATAACTTGATCCTTAACTGAATAAGGATTGTTAAGGAGATCGTATGCGTACAATCGAACCTATTGTCCGCTGGGATGTGGCATTTTCTATTTTCTGTTTAAAGAGTCGTTATAGCGGACAACATGCAGCACTCAGTAAAGCAGTGTCTCATACTGGAGATGGACACCTTTACGTTTTCATCGCTCTGATTGCATTACTGGCTGATGGCTATACGGGGCGACAGTTTTTAATGGTTGGCTTGGCGGCCTTTGCTATTGAACTGCCTATCTATTGGTTAGCAAAAAATACTCTGAAACGACGCCGACCAGCGGAATTCTCCTCGTTACTTCATTCTCACATTGTGCCGTCAGACAAGTACAGCCTGCCATCAGGGCATGCCGCAGCTGCTTTTGTGATGGCGACCTTAATTGGGCACTTTTATCCAAGTCTATACTTATTTAGCTTGAGCTGGGCTGTCGCGATTGCTGGTTCTCGAGTCTTACTTGGTGTGCACTTTTTAACGGATATATTAATTGGCGCAGCCTTGGGTATTGCTTGTACCAGTCTCGCCATTAACTTCATTTTGTAAGTATTTCGTTGGTAACAACGATGAGTTTGAGTGTTCAAGTTAAAGGAAGATTCATGAAAATCTTATATGGCGTACAAGGCACAGGCAATGGTCATATTGCGCGCGCACGAGCAATGGCAGTGGCTTTTCGTCAACATAATATCGATGTTGATTTTCTCTTTTCAGGGCGTGAAGAGAGTCAGTACTTCTCAATGGAAGCGTTTGGAAACTATCAAACTCGACATGGTTTAACTTTTTACAGTGAGCAGGGGAAGGTTAAATACGGCAAGACATTGATGAAAAATAATATCTGGCGATTTCTCAGTGAGACTAACCAGCTCGATCTGACACCGTATGATTTAGTGCTTAACGATTTTGAGCCTGTGACTGCTTGGGCCGCAAAAAGGCAGCGTGTGCCTTGCATAGGAATAAGTCACCAGAATGCGTTCCGTTATGATGTCCCAAAAGAAGGAGGAAACTGGATAGAACACTCCGTGATCCGACATTTCGCACCAACAGAGCACAGCATTGGGCTGCATTGGTATCACTTTGAACAGCCAATATTACCCCCTATCGTTCACACGTTAGCTCGTCATGAAAAAACGATAGATCGACAACACTTCACTTTGGTCTACTTGCCATTTGAGAATCTGGATGCGATCTCTGAATTACTAATGAAATTCATTTCTCACAATTTTGTCTGTTACCACCCGAGCGTAATTGAGCCTAACCGAATCGAAAATATTGAGTTCAAACCACTCAGTCATACAGGCTTCCAACTCGACCTAAATCGCTGTTCTGGTGTGGTAGCCAATGGTGGGTTTGAATTGCCATCTGAGGCTTTAACGTTAGGCAAGAAATTACTCCTTAAACCGCTCGAAGGGCAGTTCGAACAACAGAGCAATGTGGCGACGCTAGAGGCGCTTGGATTAGCTCAAACAATGAGTTTTTTAGACGCCGCTATCTTACGTGGATGGCTCAGCGAAAAGCAGGCTGAAGTGGTTACTTATCCAGATGTCGCAAATGCGCTCGTTGAATGGATATTGGCGGGAGATTGGTCCCATCAAGATGACTTAAGAAAACAACTTTGGGACAAGGTGGACTTCCCTAGTTATGTCTCGCTCACCTAACTCATAAGTGGTGTTTTTGATTGTACTGGTTAAATAATTCATGACTTCAATGGGTGGTGGAAAATGTAGCCAAACGATAGAACAGCTAAATAAGTAGCAATGATACTCATAAACACAGTATTTTATGTTTTTTTATAATTATTCAATCATTTGATTTTTAAGCACTATTTAATTGTGGAGGTAAAATAAAATTATTCTTTATCAATCTTGTTGTTAGCTCGAGATGTATTGGTTAATAGTAGTGGTAATTCGAAAAATATCGATATGATAAATATAAGAACTGGTGGTTATCTATTCCCACACTATTACCAATTTAACGCTGTCGAACTGACCAGAGGCAATTTGAATGTTAGAGAAAAAAGACGCAATGAGTGCAATTGCAAGCTACAGAATGGAAAGCACACTTCGTGGAGTAGATTTAAACCTTTTGACTGTATTTGATGCCGTAATGCAAGAGCAAAACATTACGCGTGCAGCTCATAACCTGGGAATGTCTCAGCCTGCTGTAAGTAATGCGGTTGCTCGCCTAAAAGTGATGTTTAACGACGAACTATTCATGCGCCAAGGTCGTGGTATTCAACCGACTCAACGTGCTCGTCAATTGTTTGGCCCAATCCGTCAAGCGCTGCAGTTAGTGCGCAATGAATTACCAAGCTCGGTATTCACTCCAGAATCGTCTTCTCGTTTGTTTAAACTGGCAATTTGTAGCCCTTGTGATATGCGTTTTGCTCCTAAGATCATGTCGAGAATCCATGGACAAGCGCCTAGCGTTAAATTGCACATGGATGCCGAATTTGATCGTCAGCTCTCTGAGCGTATGCGTTACCAAGAAATCGACTTCGTGATTGATTACGCTCGTTTTGATGAGCAGGGCTTCTCAAGTACTGAAATCTTCCAGGATGAGTTGGTTGTTGTTGCATCTGTTTCTCACCCTCGTATTAAAGGTGAAGTAACAGCGGCTGAGTTACTTAATGAAAAGCACGCTAAACTGTCTCGTATTCATGGTCAACGTAGCTTCTCAGAGCAAGCGTACCGTGACCTAAATTGTATGCCTTTTTACGAAGGTACGAGCTTGAGTAACGTTCTATATGTTGTTGGTCAATCGGAACTTGTCACGATTGCTCCACGCTGGATGGTTGAACATGCAGCGAATAAAGAGCAGCTGCAGATCCTAGACTTCCCATTCAATAATGCAGCGATTTCTGGCTTCCTTAGCTGGCATGAGTCAAGTGAGAAAGACAAAGGACACATTTGGTTACGAGATCAGTTAATGATGATCTGTGGCGAAGTCGTGGCACTTAACTAGCATTAATGCCTATGATTTATCAGCCTTAAGCTAGGAGTCTGGCTTGGGGCTTTTTTGTACCTACTATTTTTTGTTGATAGGGCTTATGTTAACAGTGAGCTTATGTTGATAGAAAACTTAGCGTGAGACGTACTATTACTGATAACTTTGAGCTTCATCAGTTGCCTTTTCCATGATCAGAGGTACACTTGTGCGCTCAAAAAAGCTTACAGGTGTAAGCCAAAGGTAAAGAGATGGCCAATTTAGATTTTCATATCGTAAAAAGACTGCGTGACCAAGTAGCCCAAGGCGGCAACCGTATAGCTTTGAAGCATAAAGTAGACAATGTATGGCAAGGTATTAGCTGGGAACTGTTTGGACAACAAATCGATACGCTTTCATTAGCACTATTGGCTCAAGGACTGAGAGTTCAAGATAAGATCGGTATCTATTCAAACAATATGCCTCAGTGGACAGTGGCAGATTTTGCCTCTTTACAAGCCCGTCTTGTGACCGTTCCGATTTATCCAACCAACACCGCGGCGCAATCTTCTTACATTATCCAAAATGCGGATGTGAAGATCTTATTTGTTGGCGAACAAGTTCAGTTTGATGCGGCAGTGAAGCTCTTTGATGAATGTGAACAACTTGAAGTCGTTGTTGCTATGTCTGACGATATCGACCTTCAAGACCACAGCTTTGCTGTCTCTTGGAAAGAGTTTATGGCTCGTGGTGTAGAATCACAGCAAGCTGAACTTGATACTCGTCTTGCCGATGCAAGCATGGACGACTTATTGACCCTTATTTATACCTCTGGTACCACTGGCCAACCAAAAGGCGTAATGCTTGATTACACCAACATTGGCTACCAACTAGAAGGCCACGATGAGCGTCTTAGTTTAACGAAAGACGATGTCTCATTGTGTTTCTTACCTTTATCTCACGTATTTGAGCGCGCTTGGACTTTCTATGTCCTTTATAAAGGCGCAACCAACTGTTACCTGCAAGACACCATGCAAGTTCGTGATGCGTTGAGCGACGTTAAACCAACGGTTATGTCTGCGGTTCCTCGCTTCTACGAGAAGATCTTTTCAGCGATTCACGAGAAGGTATCCAAAGCACCGTTTATCCGTAAAGTGCTCTTTACTTGGGCGGTGAACATGGGGGCTAAGCTCTCTGTTTGTCACCAAGAAGGTCGTACGCCATCGTTGCTCCTTAAGAAGAGCCATGCGCTAGCCGATAAGCTTGTGCTATCGAAACTACGCGCATTGCTAGGTGGCAACATCAATTTCATGCCATGTGGCGGTGCGAAGCTGGATGAGACGATTGGTCGCTTCTTCCATGCCATCGGTATCAACGTGAAACTTGGCTACGGCATGACAGAAACCACGGCTACAGTATCGTGTTGGGATGATCGTTGCTTTAACCCTGACTCTATTGGTATGTCTATGCCGGGCGCAGAAGTAAAAATTGGTGCTAAGAACGAGATTTTAGTGCGTGGACCAATGGTGATGCGCGGTTACTATAAAATGCCAGAAGAAACGGCAAATACTTTTGACGAGCACGGCTTCCTGAAAACGGGTGATGCGGGCCATTTTGATGAAAACGGTAACCTGTTCATTACCGATCGCATCAAAGAGTTGATGAAGACCTCTGGCGGTAAGTATATTGCCCCACAAGTGGTTGAAGGCGCGATTGGTAAAGATCACTTTATTGAACAGATTGCTGTTATTGCTGATACACGCAAATTTGTTTCTGCATTGATTGTGCCTTGTTATGACTCGCTAGAAGAGTACGCCAAAGAGCTTAATATCAAATATCACGACCGCGTTGAGCTGGTTAAGCATCACCAAATCGTCGAGATGCTAGAGAAGCGTGTGAATGACCTGCAACAAGAACTGGCTAAGTTTGAGCAAGTGAAGAAATTCAAACTACTGCCAAAAGCGTTTTCTATGGATGATGGCGAGCTGACGCCAACTCAGAAATTGCGTCGTAAGGTTATCAATGATAAGTATCAAGACGAAATCGAAGAAATGTACACTGAAAAGCCGAAAGATAAGTAGTTTTCTACTTAGATAAATTTTCAGTTGTTTAAAAATCCCCCTACGAATGTGATTGCATTTTTAGGGGGATTTTTGGATCTATAGCCTCAGTATAATGTGCGAAAGCGCACACCAATAAGGTTGTCATTTATCGATAAATAGCGATCTTTTTAAATATTAAGTGCTTTTTTTTTATTATCAATGAGTGTTTTAAACTGATTGTTGAGCTTGGTTTGGATTTTATTTGTTGTTTTCAGCTAATAGTTGGTTTTTTGGCATAATTGACGAATAACAGCGGTTAGACCCGATGATAATAAAGCGTTAAAGTTGTTTCGTATTACTGTTTGTTGTTATCACGATAGACAGACATAGCCGAAAAAGTGGAAGTATTTCGAATTAGGCTACGAATAAGCCCTAGACTATGAAAAACCAGCCCAACATGTTCACCAAATATGATTGGAAACTGGTGAGGAGAGCAATATGACAACAAAACCTGAAACAGCCATGTTATCCGGAGCTGAGATGGTGGTGCAGTCTCTAATTGAAGAGGGTGTAGAACAAATCTTTGGTTACCCAGGTGGTTCTGTACTTGATATCTATGATGCCCTGCATGCTAAAACTGCTGAAATTAAACACGTATTAGTACGACACGAACAAGCCGCGACCCATATGGCCGATGGTTATACTCGTTCTACCGGTAAACCCGGTGTAGTACTTGTATGTTCTGGTCCTGGCGCAACCAATACCGTTACTGGTATTGCTACGGCCTACATGGACTCAATCCCAATGATCGTTATTTCTGGTAACGTACCAAATAACCTTATTGGTAACGACGCCTTCCAAGAGTGTGACATCGTGGGTGTATCCCGTCCGATTGTTAAACACAGCTTTTTAGTAAAGAAAGCGGAAGACATTCCAGACGTCGTTAAAAAAGCATTCTATATTTCAACGACAGGACGTCCTGGTCCTGTGGTTATCGATTTGCCAAAAGATATCCTAAATCCACAAATCAAACTTCCTTATGAATACCCAGAAACCATCAAAATGCGTTCGTACAATCCAACGCTTACTGGGCATAAAGGACAGATCAAGAAGGCATTAAAGGCACTTCTTGAAGCGAAAAAACCGGTACTTTACGTCGGTGGTGGTGCTGTTATTTCTGAGGCAGATAAGCCGCTGTTAAAATTAGCAGAGGCACTGAATTTACCTGTGGTAAGCACCCTAATGGGGCTTGGCGCTTTCCCTGGCACTCATAAGAACTCTTTGGGTATGTTGGGCATGCATGGTTTGTATGAAGCCAATATGGCGATGCACAATGCCGACTTGATCTTTGGTATTGGCGTACGTTTCGATGATCGAACGACCAATAACCTAGATAAGTACTGCCCGGATGCGAAGATCATGCACATTGATATCGACCCATCTTCAATCTCTAAGAACGTAAAAGTGGATCTGCCGATTGTAGGTTCAGCTGAAAAAGTTCTGGAGAGCATGGTGAACTTGCTTGTTGAGCAAGGCGGCACTAATGATGCAGAAGCGATGGAAAGCTGGTGGAGTGAAATCAAGCAGTGGCAAGAGCGTGATTGTCTAGCTTACGAGAAATCGTCTGAGCGAATCAAGCCTCAACAAGTTATTGAAACACTGCATAAAGTAACCAATGGCGATGCCTATGTTGCTTCTGATGTAGGTCAACACCAAATGTTTGCTGCTTTGTACTACCCGTTTAACAAGCCACGTCGTTGGATTAACTCTGGTGGTCTAGGCACAATGGGCTTTGGCCTGCCTGCTGGTATGGGCGTTAAGTTCGCTAAACCAGACGAAGAAGTGGTTGTAGTAACCGGTGACGGCAGCATTCAAATGAATATCCAAGAGCTGTCGACTGCGCTGCAATACAATATCCCGGTTAAGATTATTAACCTTAATAACCGTTTCCTAGGCATGGTAAAACAGTGGCAAGACATTGTTTATCAAGGCCGTTACTCTAACTCATATATGGACTCTGTTCCTGATTTTGCTGCTATCGCTGAGGCTTATGGCCACGTTGGTATGCGCATTTCATCTCCGGATGAACTGGAATCAGGTCTGGAAAAAGCACTGGCGATGAAAGACCGTTTGGTATTTGTCGATATCAGTGTCGATGACACCGAGCACGTATACCCAATGCAGATCAAAGGCGAGGGTATGGATAATATGTGGCTAAGCAAAACGGAGAGAACATAATATGAGACACATCCTTTCACTATTAATGGAAAACCAACCTGGTGCACTTTCTCGTGTGGTTGGCTTGTTTTCTCAGCGTGGCTACAACATCGAGTCTTTGAACGTATCTCCAACCGATGATCCGACGCTGTCTCGTTTGAACGTAACCACTAACTCGAGCGAAATGCAGCTTGAGCAGATTCAGAAACAGCTGCATAAGCTAATCGACGTACTTAAAGTACAAGAAGTGTCTGAACTTGAGCACATTGAACGCGAACTGTTGATGGTAAAAGTACGTGCGAGCGGCTTTGCTCGTGCAGAAGTGAAGCGTACCGCTGATATTTTCCGTGGCCAGATTGTGGATGTGACGGCTTCGCAGTATACGGTGCAAATGGCCGGTACCAGTGAGAAGCTGGATGCTTTCATTCAGGCGTTGTCTGAAGTAACGGAAGTACTTGAAGTGGCTCGCAGTGGGGTTGTTGGCATCGCACGTGGTGAACGAGCGTTAAAAGCATAAACAAGAATTATTTAAGAGATAATGTTAAAGCCGCTTTTTTAAGCGGCTTTTATTTTGTCAACTTTGTCACTTTTCTATCTGAACAAAGCAAGATACTGCTGTTATTCCATGTACCTTGCCCCTTTCTAAGCAGCTCTAAAGTAAGAGCAAGAGCCAGTTGCGCCTCCTAATATTTTATTAGGAAGGGTTTTTATCCATATGCTACGGTTTTTGTAGCATTAGACTAAAGTCTAATGCTGATGATAATTTGAGCTAAACTGAAAAATAAGGAAACGAGCTTGCTTCACATTGCACCGTATTAAATGGTGCAACAAATTAGAGTGTTTATTAGATGTAAGAGGACGACACTGGTAACTTAGTTTAACTAGTTAGCTATATTTATCAACAACTTGAAAGGTAGCTTTCGAATTAGGCGAGTTGGAGCAAGAGTTTGAGGATCATACTGTCTGGTTAAAAGAGGCGTGGTATGTTTGTCGATTTTTTAGTGAGGTTAACCATAGGCATATTAGTCATTCTTGGCTTTCAACTGAGTGCACTGTACTTTTTACCTATGGTTGTGCTACTCAATACACATCATAAAGAGTTTTTTGGGTGGTAGTTCAGTCGTTATGCTGGATGCAAAAAAAACGGAGCTATCAGGCTCCGTTTTTATATTTTATGCGAATCGGTCCATTCTTATAGAACGTGAACAGATGCCGTGTTTGTAGTACCAGAAGCTACTAGAGCACCAGAAACCATAACTACGATATCGCCTTTGTTACCTAGGCCAGATTGTAGAGCGATTTCTTTACCGTTGATGTAGAACGCGTCTGTGTTCTCGATAGAGTCAACAAGAACTGGCTTAACACCTTTAGTAAGAACTAGCTGTGCAGCTGTCTTTTCGTTCGTTGTTAGAGCAAGGATGTTTGCAGTTGGGAAGTACTTACGTACTGAACGTGCAGACTTACCGCCTTCAGTTGCAACAACGATTAGAGGAGCAGCTAGCTTCTCAGCTGTGTCTACAGCGCCTTTACATACTGCTTCAGTGATGCGTAGACGTGGGCTGTCTAGACGAGAACCTAGCTCAGCTTTAAGAGCTGAATCAGTACGGTTCGCGATTTGAGCCATGATAGTAACAGCTTCAACTGGGTACTTACCTTTAGCAGTTTCACCAGAAAGCATTACTGCATCAGTACCATCCATGATTGCGTTCGCAACGTCACCCGCTTCAGCACGAGTTGGACGTGGGTTGCTGATCATAGAGTCAAGCATTTGAGTTGCAGTGATAACCATCTTACGTGCACGGTTACACTTCTCGATCATCATCTTCTGAGCGAAGATTACTTCTTCAGCTGGGATTTCAACACCTAGGTCACCACGAGCAACCATGATGCCGTCAGAAGCTTCAAGGATTGAATCGAAGTTATCGACACCTTCTTGGTTTTCAATCTTAGAAATGATATGGATGTTCTCGCCGCCGTTAGCGTTTAGAAGCTCACGGATTTCTTTAACGTCTTCTTCTTTACGGATGAAAGAAGCAGCTACGAAATCAACGCCTTGCTCACAGCCAAACTTAAGGTCAGCTTTGTCTTTCTCAGAAAGAGCTGGAAGTTGAACAGAAACGCCAGGAAGGTTAACACCTTTGTTTTCGCCTAGAGCACCGTTGTTAAGAACTTTACACTTAACTTCAGTTTCTGTTGTTGCGATAACTTCCATTTCGATTAGGCCGTCATCAACAAGGATAGTGTTACCAGCTGTTAGGTCTTTAGCGAAACCTAGGTAAGTTACTGCTACTACGTCTTTGTTACCAACAACTGTTGCGTCAGTTGTGAAAGTGAACTCTTGACCAGCTACTAGATCTACGTCGTTACCATCTTCAAGTTTGATAGTACGGATTTCTGGACCTTTAGTATCTAGAAGGATAGCAAGTTGCTCACCTTTGTTTTCCATTACTGTACGGAAGTTCGCGATACGAGTGCCGTGTTCTGCGAAGTCACCGTGAGAGAAGTTAAGACGCATAACGTTCATGCCAGCATCTACTAGTTCAGTTAGCTTCTCTACAGATTCAGTTTTAGGGCCAATCGTACATACGATTTTGGTCTTTTTCATGGAAGGTACTCTCCGGTAAGTATTGTTACAATTTGAAATTTATTTAAGGTCTGAAGATTGGTCCGCTACATCAACATTTTGTGCCTGTTGTGTAAAAGCGCGGGACTTCCAATATGTCCTTCAGAGTTGTAAGTCTTTCATCAATTTTAGTCATTTTATGACCAAAAGATTTTGATTCAATATCGGTTTTATGTGACTTACCCCACTATATAAGAGGTAAGTTGCAAAAAAATAACAGTCAGTTTTGTAATTTTTTTTCTTTTCGGGTGCGGATTCTACCACCTAATCAGTTCAATATCACTGCTTAACAATTGTCTTAGGACAAGGTTTTATCGCTATTTATTAATTTTTTGGATCAAAATAAATGGACTAAATAGTTTCGTTGTAACTATAATATGTTTCAAATCGAAACTTACTGGCCTTTTTTTAAATGTCGAAACGAAACACTCAGCTCAGAAGACATGCTATTTCTAACCTCGTTAATGAAAAGGGGGAGGTTAGTGTTGATGAACTATCCGCTAAATTCGAAACCTCAGAGGTCACGATTAGAAAGGACTTAGCGTCTTTAGAGAAAAACGGTCAGCTTTTGCGCCGTTATGGTGGTGCGATTTCATTACCGAAAGAGGTTGTGAACGAAGAACTGGGTCCACAAGTTTCGACTCGAAAGATTTCATTAGCGAAAGCCGCTGCAGATTTAATTCGCGACCATAATCGCATTGTGATCGATAGCGGTAGCACGACAGGAGCGCTAATTCAGCAGCTCAATAGCAAGCGTGGTTTGGTTGTGATGACCAACTCGTTGCACGTTGCTAATGCACTTAATGAATTGGAAAGCGAACCAACACTACTAATGACCGGCGGCACTTGGGATACCCATTCGGATTCTTTTCAAGGCAAAGTCGCAGAATCAGTACTTCGAGCTTACGATTTTGATCAACTATTTATCGGGGCTGATGGTATCGACCTTGATAGAGGCACAACCACGTTCAATGAATTGGTTGGCCTAAGTAAAGTAATGGCTGAAGTGTCACGAGAAGTGATCGTGATGGTTGAGTCGGAAAAGGTGGGACGAAAGATCCCGAACTTAGAGCTGGCATGGGAACACATTGACATCTTAATTACCGATACAGACTTAGGCGAAGAATCCAAAGCAAGTATCGAATCACATGATGTTCGAGTGATCCTGACCGATCCAGCGTAAAAACAAATTTAAGTATTATGCATTTACCTTCCTATAATTGATCTTAATAAAGATCTGGCCTTTGCTTGCTGCCAATAGGAATAAAACGAAATTGATGGAGTGAAACTATGTGTGGAATTGTTGGTGCAGTAGCACAGCGTGATGTAGCCGAAATTTTAGTAGAAGGCCTTCGCCGCCTAGAATACCGAGGCTACGATTCAGCGGGTGTCGCTGTAGTTGATAGCGAATCTAACCTAACTCGTGTACGCCGCCTTGGTAAAGTACAAGAGCTAGCAGACGCAGTCGATCAACAACATGTCATTGGCGGTACTGGTATTGCTCATACACGTTGGGCGACACACGGTGAGCCTTCTGAAGCAAACGCACACCCACACATGTCGGGCGACATTGCCGTTGTACACAATGGCATTATCGAAAACCACGAAACACTGCGCGCTCTGCTGCAAGAGCGTGGCTACGTGTTTACTTCACAAACAGATACAGAAGTTATCGCTCATCTTGTTGAGTGGGAACTTCGCACGTCAGCTTCTTTGGTTGAAGCTCTGCAAAAAACAGCGAAACAATTAGACGGTGCATACGGCACTGTGGCGGTTGATCGTAAAGATCCTAGTCGTATCGTTGTTGCTCGTTCTGGTAGCCCAATCGTTATCGGTTTTGGTATGGGCGAGAACTTCCTTGCTTCTGACCAACTAGCGCTATTAAGCGTAACTCGTCGCTTCATGTACCTAGAAGAAGGTGATGTTGCTGAGGTAACTCGTCGTGATGTTACTGTATTTGATGTCGCGGGCGAGCGTGTTGAGCGTGAAATCGTTGAATCAAACGCTGAACACGACGCTGGTGACAAAGGTCAATACCGCCACTTCATGCAGAAAGAGATCTTCGAGCAGCCAACAGCGCTGATCAACACAATGGAAGGTCGCATCTCTGACACTTCTGTAATCATTAATGCAATCGGTGTTAAAGCGGAAGAGATCTTAAGCAAGGTTGAACACGTGCAGATCATCGCATGTGGTACGTCTTACAACTCAGGCATGGCAGCGCGTTACTGGTTTGAATCTCTAGCTGGCGTAAGCTGTGACGTAGAGATTGCTTCTGAATTCCGTTACCGTGATTTCGTTGTTCGTCCGAACAGCCTATTGGTGACTCTGTCTCAATCTGGTGAAACGGCTGATACGCTTGCTGCACTTCGTCTTGCAAAAGAGAAGGGTTACATGTCAGCAATGACTATCTGTAACGTTGCGGGTTCTTCACTGGTTCGTGAATCTGATTTTGCATTCATGACTCGCGCAGGAACAGAGATCGGTGTTGCTTCTACTAAAGCTTTCACAACTCAACTAGCAGCGATGCTGATGATGGTAACGTCAATTGGTCGTCTACAAGGTCGCATCAATGAAGAGAAAGAAGCTGAAATCGTTCAAGCACTTCACCAACTGCCTGCTGATATCGAGAAAGCATTAGCGTTTGATAAAGAGATCGAAGCGCTAGCTCCTGATTTTGCTGATAAGCATCACACACTGTTCTTGGGTCGTGGTGAGTTCTACCCAATCGCGATGGAAGCGTCTCTTAAACTGAAAGAGATCTCTTACATCCACGCAGAAGCATACGCTGCTGGTGAGCTTAAGCACGGTCCTTTGGCTCTTATCGATGCAGATATGCCTGTAGTCGTTATTGCACCAAGCAACGACTTGCTAGAGAAGCTGAAATCGAACGTTGAAGAAGTACGTGCCCGTGGCGGTCTACTTTACGTATTTGCAGACCAAGATGCTGGCTTTGAAAGCGATGAGAACATGAAGATCATCAAGATGCCTCACGTAAATGAAGTAACAGCACCTATCTACTACACAGTACCGATGCAGTTGCTGTCTTACCACGTAGCGCTAATCAAGGGTACCGATGTTGACCAACCTCGTAACCTGGCGAAAGCCGTTACCGTTGAGTAATCGTCAGCTTAGCTAGAAACATAGATGTCGGAAGACAATAAAGTTTGATCATTTACAATAAAGTCTGATCATATACAATAATTATAAATAGTTCGTTACATGTAACTGTAGCTAACCTTCTG
>NZ_LAUM01000022.1:0-98746 GCF_000972265.1 Vibrio sp. ECSMB14106
TGATGATATCACCTCTAACTAAGTGACCAAATTCACCGTACCACTACAGCTCAAGAAAGTTCGTTAACCAACTGCTTTCTAAACCCCAACCTGAAGCCAAGGTGTTATTTGAGCGCTACGTCGAATCTTATCGACAGTGCTATCTCAAAAATAAAGATGAGAACGTAGAAAAAGCTCGCGCTATCTGTGCAAAGAAAACAGTCGGGACTTTTAGTGCTATGTTTATCTAGAACCGTTTGTTTTTTAGCAAGTTAAACTCGCTTCATGTGTGTTTTTAATAGCTAAGGTCAGCGCTCGTCGTTGGCCTTTTTGTATTCATTTTTTCAATAGAACACCACGTATTGAACAGGTTATCGGGTATCCATTAGTCAATAATCGATAAGCGAATGCAGCGCAAAGTCATCGGTTTGTCATTGAAAAACTCATAGCGTTAACGTTATGTGAGAACCATTGCTGGTGGGGGAACTCTTTGCCCAATCACTAGTATTATTAGTGAACTGATCACAACGGACCAACTAATGAAAAAGATACCTTTGGCTCTAACTCTTCTAAGTACGCTACTTTTTTCACAATATTCTTTGGCTACAGACACTTCACACACCACTCAAAACCCGACTTACGAACTCGATGGTAAAGCGGTACTAGGCCGTACAGAGAATGTGTACCTCTCTAGTGTTCAAGTGCTTAAAGACGTTCCTTTCATTGGTAAAATTGATACTGGTGCAGAAACCACTTCTATGCATGCTGAAGACATTCATGTGAAGAGCTCTAATCCCGACTACCAAAACCTCAAAGACAAAGAGTTGATGGCGGCGCTATCCGAAGATGTGTTGAACAATAGTGATGTTGACTACAATGACTGGGAAGGCAGTACCTTTGCGAAATATGAGGCTGTGGTCTCTTTCAAGGTTCAAAACCCACGTACGGGTGACATGGTATTAATCGAAGCGCCTTTAGAACGTGTCAGCATGATACGAAGCCGCACCAGCAGCACGCCTTTACTTCGCCCTACCGTAAAAATGTCGCTTACCATTGCAGACCAAGAGCTAAAAACAGACGTTAACCTGACCGACAGAAGTCACTTCTCTGCGCCAGTGCTGATTGGTAAAACCTTCCTTGCTGACAACGCTTTAGTGTTTGCTGGTTACGACTATTTGCAAGAGCAGGAAAACGCGACGGTTGTTGGCCGTAAAGAAGTGGTGTCTATCTCCGGAATGGCGATGAACGCGACCTTCTCATTAAAAAATCGCTACAGTATTCTTCACGCAAAAGATATCGATGTAGATAAGAAGAACAGTGAAGTGACGTTTGATATGTTCGATAACGATGGCAAGCAGAAAGAGATGACACTGCCATTAGTTCGTATGTTAAGCGTGAGCGGTAAAAAGAGACCTCTGGTATATGTACCAGTCCAACTCGATGAAAACACAACCAAAGACGTTCTGGTGTACCTACGTGACCGCTCGAGTAGCGAGTCACAGTTGAGATTTGGTACAAGCACCGCTAGCGAACTTTTCATGATTGATACCAACGCTGAAAATATTCTCTCTGAAGGAACTGATAATTTTAGCGAGGTAGCGAAGAAGACTGAGCCACTGATTATCTCACCGGAAGAAGATATCACATTAGATGGTTTCCATATGAAAGCTATTGCTTCATTTACTGTCAACACGCCTTTGTTGAAGGTCGACAGCTTTGAGATGACAGGTAAAGGCAAAGATGCTTCCGTTGAATTTTATCTTACCGATGTAAATGGTGAGAAGCAGAAGGTGACCAAGCCAATTATTAAGAAGCTTAAAGTCGGGGATGATACTCGTCCAGTTGTAAGTGGTGAGTTTGCGGTGTCTGGAAACGTGCGTACGCAAGAGTTTGCTATCGACGTACTCAATACAAATGAGAAAGAAGCGTACTTTATTTTAGGTAAGAATATGGCGAAAGAGGGCGTTTACGTTAATACACGTTCTGATTACCTTCTGAAAGCTGAGCCACTATTTAAAGTAGGGCACATCGAAGTCGTTGAAGTTAACGGCATGAAGTTCCCGGCTAAGCTCGACACTGGTGCGGATGTGAGCTCAATGAATGCAGTTAACATCAAACGATTTAAGAAAGATGGCCAAGGCATGGTGAGCTTTACCTATCAAAACAACCAAGGCGATAAGCAAGACTTCACTAAGCCAGTGATTGAGGTCATGCGCATCAAAGCCAAGAAAGGCGAGAAGGTGAACATCTTGGCGTATTGGCAAGTGTTTCAAATCTGAAGGGGTTCTGTAGCGGAAGTAGTAAGAATTTCCGCGTTGAGTAACGTATGTGGAGTTGGTCACTGTTTAGCAAAATGTGGGACAACGTCTTTTAGATACAAAAAGGGCGATAACTCAAAGAGTTACCGCCCTTTCCAAACGTTTGGTGGGCTGGCGTCATCTGAAACTGCTTTTTATCTCAATGATTTTAAATGAAAAATTTCATATTAGCTTTTGCTTTGGGTAACTTGTTGGGTACTAAAAGAAAAAATGGGTCAGACATTAAGAAATGTGATCTATGTTGAGTTTAGTCACCCATATGAGTGTGTTCTGTTCTCTCAACTCTTTTTTAGAATAGATGAAAGCTTCTAAACTGAGAAATCTTCATCTCGAAACACCTCTGATTCTCGTCTTACGTGAGGTTTCTTGCGAATTATCCTTTTTGGACGATGACACTCGCCAATGAGCTGGGTTTGTTTTTGAACATAGCTTTCTTTTTTTAATCTTTCTACAAGTACATCAGTCCATTTTTCTACCATTCTAAGACGATATTTTTGTGTATTGACCACTCTTTTGGCGATGAACGGTGTCTCATAGCCAGAATCTTCAAGAAAGTTAGCTATAGCTTTGTCATTGAATCCTTGTTGCTCTTTGAACTTAGCTATGTTGTGGATTTGCATCAGGTACAGAGCTTCTTTGCGGTTCGCTTTACCTTCAAAGCTTCCGTCTAAAAAAGTACTAATGCAAAGCTCGATAATTGCGGACAAATTTTCATTGTTACGGAGTTCCTTACTTGAGAAGCCAAGTTTAGTTCCAATGGCATCAAGGTTGTCTAGTGCGACATTTGACACATGAATTCTCTTGGTTACGAGTCCTGAATCTTTTCTTCTTTGTGTTACATATTGTTGTCTTATAGCTGCATCACTTCTACGTTTCATAATCAATTCTCGTTCCTTATTACATCTTTACGCTACACGATTTTTCCATTTATTTAAATGTATTTTTAACGTGAGACTCACAAATAAAAGCTTTAATTTACTGTTTTATAATGTTTTTTATATTGTGAGTCTCACTATTTTTTATGATGACTTGTGAGGCTCACAAGTTGGTTTCTGTAGTTTGATATGATGGCACCATTATTTGAAACAGAGACAAAAGACATGGCGAATGAGAGATATATGAAAATTGGAGAGGTGTTAGAAAGAACTTCCTATAGCAGAGCTCAGATCTATCGCTTGATGAAATCAGGAGAGTTTCCAAGTTCATATCGACTTTCGAAAAACCGAGTCGCGTGGAAAGAATCTGAAGTGGATGTTTGGGTTGAAGAGCGCCAAATTATTTTTCTACTACCACCATTAGATAAAGGGCAAAAGCTACTCGAAGAGGTATGGAGAAGATGAAACTAGATATATTCTTATCTGGCACCAGATTAGAAGAGTGTGATTGGTTAATGAGCGAGTATGAAGCTTATTTGGAGAACGAGTATCGCATCGAGCTGTTGAGAAAAGTGGCTGATCATGTCCATGGGAGTCTTGGTCGAAGATATAGTTGTGGTCGACTGCATGCGCTAGCAGACAAGCTAGAAGACTGCAACGAAGGTCTATACGAGTGTAAGAGTGTGGCGTGTAAGAAGTGTAATCGGCAGTTCAAAATAGAACGTGTTAATAACATCATTGCTTCAATTTTGCTTGATCAAGAGCAAACACAGAATGTTGAATACGGTGTCTACACTATAATTCAATACTCGCGCGGAGTAGATGCGTATGACTTCGTTGACTATGATATCCCTAAAGATAAAGACAGATTGAGAAAGCTTTTGTCTAGATGTGGTATCGATGGTCCGGTACTGGGTTCGTTTGAGTTAGATTTTCATGGCTCGCCACAAAAATGGTTACCTCATTACCATGTCCTTATGCGTAAATCGGGTAATGAAGAGGCGATTGAACGATTAGCAGAGAAACTTACGAAGCTACACCCCAAGCATATCAAGCAAAATAGACAAGCTAGACCATTCATGAAGCAGGAATTCAGAGATCCTCTCAAGCAGTTGAGTTACATACACAAGTTGGCTTGCTTTGAAGTTCGTGATTATCAATCGTTTTGGGGGAAGAATCTAACTAAAAAATATCGACTTAATAAGTTGATGTTCTGTAAGTCTCTTTGCTGGTTAGATGAACAAGATAGAAGGACGCTACCTTTTCAATTGAATGCAAGAGAGTGGTTAAAACAGTCCAAAGTGTAATCTACGATTTGTGTAGATTACACCAATATTACCTATCTCAATGGCTTAAATTAGAACTTTTAAGAAGCATACGATACAACACTAGTCGCCCATCCATTATGAGCTAATGACAAATAGCAGAACTTCCCTTCACCAGCAAACAAGCAGCTTGGCTTTAAAAACAAACCTAGTAGTAAGACATATCCATTAATTCGTTCTAAGAATGCTGTCGTAGAACAAGCTAAATTGTTATCGCCCCAAAATCATTTAGCGCTCGTTCCTTACCTCTTTCTCATGTAAGTTCTTGACCTATATTTCCTAATGGCAGACTATGAGCCTAGTAGCTCATTCCAACTATACAGACATGATCTGTAATTTGTGAGTGCTAGGGGAAATAAGAAAATATAACAGTATGTTACTATCATGAGCTATGTATTTTCTGAAAATATTATAAAGGCAATGTCTGCTGAAAAGACACTGTTAAATGCTAGGAGGAAGTTTAGTGGTAACAATTGCAGAATTACAAAGTTTTATCTTTGATTATATTTCAGAATATAGAAATAGTTATGAGCGGTATACATCACTTCCTCCAGAAGGCGCTGGTTATCCAAAGCATGCCATATCACCATTTTTGAGCTCAAAGGAGTTCGAAGTGTATCTTGCGAATGATGGTGTATTAATTAATGAAGTTGCGGCAGAACCAGACTACCAGTGGTATATTGCGGGTGGTCCAGCATTAAAGGTTGATTTTGAACCAACAAAAACACCTCCAGAAGTAACACAAATAATAAAAGATCATGGCTTTGAAGGTAAACCAATTGGCATTTATCGAATTGTAGCGAAAGAACACATTCCCAGTGCTGTATGGAGAGGACGTGTTAAGCACATAAGTAGTCAAATATCTGTAAAAAACTCTGATTTAGATGTCACTTTAAGAATGACAAAAGTTGAAACTAGCCTTAAACAACTGGTTTGTAATTTCACATTTGGTGCCTATGGCATGGTCTTAGACTCTCACTTACCAGATCAAAGTTGTTCATTTGGTGAACCACATATAACTGAAAATATGGGCTTCTTCCCAGCTGATTTAAACAATCGCAGGTTTTTTAGATACTTAGAAGTCTACGGTACATCTGACAAGGCTGCGTGGGACAAAAGAATTATAAGTATTCGTGTTTCACACGATTTACGACGCGACTTTGCAAAAAAACTATCTAATCCAAATGGAGATAAAGGTGGTGCAATGTCATTTGGTAAAAACAACCAGTGGGTCGAAAATTACTCAAATCGTCTTGGTCAACTAAAAACAGCTATTGATGACTTCAAGCATATATTAATGTTTCAATCCCACGAGACAGAAAGTGTTTTCCATGAGTTAATTGAAAAGCATCCAATACTTCTTGATGTTTATGGTCACTGTGAGAGTAAACCAAAACTTAAGTATCCGCAGGGTGAGTTATCACCAATAGGTAAGGCATATTTAGAGCCGGATTTTATTGTTTCGTATTCAGATCAGTCTTACAAATTGGTTGAGTTAGAAAGAGCATCAAAAAACGTTGTAACTAAGCAAGGCCAGCCAAGAGCTGAAGTGGGTCAAGCAATATTCCAGACTGCTGAGTGGGTACATTATATTCGAGAGCATTATGGATTAATTCGCTCAAGGTATCCCGGAATCCATACTAAATATAAAACTAGTGTAATCATGAGCCGTTCAACACAAGCTAGTTTTAATGGTGTGGCTGATATGAATCGTTATAAAGAATTGGTTATTCAACAATTTGCAATTGATGAAATACTGACATATGACGACCTTTTTGATAAAGCATGCACTGCATATACGATTTTAACTGGTTTATCACCACATAGCATTTAACTCATAAAGATTAAGGTGTTGCGCAGCCAACACTAAATCCCGAGTGTTGAATAAGCCCAAAGCCTCTTTGTTAAGTAAATTGTACGATTGAGTATGAAGAGCACATCGCTTTGAGATTCTTCTCAGGGCGAGCGATACCTGTCACATTTAAGCTGGTCGTTCGGTTGCAATACCAGAAGTAACCCGAAAAGCTAGAATGATTTATAGATCGGAACTCGGAATTGTCCAATTCCGAGTTACTACGACTTATTGTGTTTCAAGCTACTACCGCCAATGACACTCTTGATTGAGATGCGTTGACGATATGCTTACTCCACCAATCCATAAGGTCTCTTCTGCGTTCTAGATAGTCTGTACGGTTATACGAACGCTGAGTGCTATCACCAATTGCGTGGGCAAGAGCAGCTTCCACCAACACGAAATCATGGCCATTCTCATTAAGGATCGTACTAGCCATAGCTCTCATACCATGAGATACCAAGCGATCCTTAAAACCCATTCGCTTGAGTGCCATATTTGCGGTTTGACTATGCATTGGTTTTTTCGGATCTTTAATTGATGGAAACACATACTCGCTATTTCCATTCATTGCTCTCATTGTTTTCAGCAGATTAATTACCTCTTCAGTTAGAGGTATACGGTGTTCCTTTCGTTTTTTCATTCTTTCTTTTGGTATGAGCCATACACGTTCTAGTAAATCAAATTCCGCCCATTTCGCGCCAGCCGCCTCATTTGGTCTTGTCATAGTATGAAGTTGAAACTCAATAAGGCAGCGTGTAGAGCGTTTAATGCTCGCGTTTGCTAGTGCATTCATTAGAGCTGGTAGTTCATTTGATTCCAGCTTTTTCATATTTTTCTTAGTGGGCTTTTTAAAAGCAGCTAGGATGTTGCTAATCGGATTTGATTGAAGTAGTCCGCAGTTCATCGCATAGACCATAACTTCATTTAAGCGCTGTGTTAGACGTTTAACAGTTTCCAGAGAACCTTTAGCTTCTACTACCTTTAGAGTTTCGATTACGGACTGTGCTGTAATCATAGATATAGGTTGTGAGCTTAAAGTCGGGAAAACATGAAGCTCAAATGAGCGCCAGATATCCTTCGCGTAGTTTTCGGTTACTTTTGATTTCTTTAGTTCCATCCACTCCAGTGACACATTCAATAGCGTGTGCTTATGTATAGCCTCGTGTTTTTCCTTCTCTTCTTTTTCGTGGTGTTTGGGATCGATGTTTAGTGCTACTAGCTCACGGTAGCCTTCTGCTTTTTTTCTTGCATTAGCTATCGATAGTTTCTTATATGTGCCTAAAGCTATATTAGCCCGTTTTCCTGTAGTGGGACTCTTGTATACAAAACGCCATGACTTCGTTCCATTTGGCATAACTCTAAGTTGTAAGCCTTGCCCGTCACTGAACAATTGTTCTTTTTCGGTTGGTTTAATGCCTTTTACTTTTTTATCTGTCAGTTGAATTACACGTCTTGCCATTTTTAAACCTATTTAGTACCCAAAGTATCTTGGATGAGAGTATAGGGTAATTGGTTGGGTACTAAAAACGTGAGCAGATATGAGACGCGATGAGACAGAATAAGACAGAGAAGTGAGTTAAATGATTGAATTTTTAAGGATTTAGATACAAAAAAGGCCACCCGAAGGTGGCCTTTTCCAAACGTTTGGTGGAGCTGGCGGGAGTTGAACCCGCGTCCAAAAATCATTCATCATTGGTACTACATGCTTAGTCGATCTTTAATTTCACCAGCAACCTGCGAACCGACACGCTAGTTAAAGGCTAACCTGAATTATAATTCGCGCTTTTCCTCTCAGGTGGGAGAAGCCACGCTAGCTAGTTTGGGTTTGATCTCTTATTATTCCCCGTCTTACGAGCGGAAGCTAGGGTAAGAGAGCTCTGAGCAGGTTATTAAGCTGCTAGTGCGTAGTTTTCGTCGTTTGCGACTATTTTTTTGCGGCTTTTAACGTGGCCAACCGCCCCACGGCATGCACCTCAGACTTCAAAATTCCTGTCGAATCCTAAATCAGCCCCAAGTGTTATTTGTATAGTACCAGAAAAGCTTAACCTGTCTAGCGCTGTGCGTTTAAGTGCTTAAAATTAACGCAAATTACTCTTCATAATTCGTGCTTTGTCTCTCGCCCAATCTTTTTCTTTCATATCAGTACGTTTATCATGCAGCTTCTTACCTTTCGCTACGCCAACTTTAATCTTCGCCCAAGAGCGAGACCAGTAAAGTGCGGTTGCGACAAGTGTCATGCCTTCACGGTTAATACGACCGATAAGGTTGTCGAGTTCTTTTCTCGACATAAGGAGTTTACGGATACGTGTTGGGTTCGCCACGATATGAGTGCTCGCTTGAGTAAGCGGAGTGATCGTCATACCACTGATGAATGCTTCGCCATCTCGGATGTAAACGTAGCTTTCTGCGATATTGGTTTTGCCTTCACGTAGGGACTTTACTTCCCAACCTTGTAGCTCAAGCCCCGCTTCTATCTCATCATCGATGAAATATTCGTGGCGAGCTTTCTTGTTAAGCGCAATGGTATTGCTACCAGCTTTTGATTTTGATTTATTCTTTGCCATAATGGCCTCATTATACGGATTGAGCCCTAGATGGGGAATCCTTTTTATTTGCGCTCTGGCCCAATACAATTAAAATTGCAGTTTGTGTTAATGTAACGCTGTCTTTAACAGGAGTCTATATGCCAAAGGTTACTCGTTCAGCATTAGTGTCGTTTAGTGCCGACCAGATGTTCAGCTTGGTCAATGATGTTGCTCGTTATCACGAGTTTTTGCCAGGGTGTTCTGGTTCACGTGTGATCGAATCTTCAGATTCAACTATGGTGGCTTCAGTTGATGTCTCTAAAGCTGGTATCAGCAAAACATTTACTACCTCTAACCGTTTAGCGGATGGTGCTGAGATCTTGATGGAGCTGGTGGACGGTCCATTTAAAAAGCTGCAGGGTGGTTGGTATTTTACTCCGCTCGACGAGCAAGCTTGTAAGGTTGAGCTTAAGTTAGAGTTTGAATTTTCTAGTCGAATGATTGAAATGGCATTTGGTAAGGTTTTTAATGAACTAACGAGCAATATGGTCAGCGCTTTTACTCAACGAGCGAAACAGGTGTACTAAACCATGACTATTGAATCAGATATGATCCACGTAGAAGTCGTGTTTGCGCTTCCTCACGAACAGCGTGTGTTTACCTTAGTTGTGAACAAGAACGCGACCGTTGAAGAGATCATCGCACAGTCTGGTGTTTTGGAACTGTATCCAGAGATCGACTTAGCGAAAAACAAGGTTGGCGTATTCAGCCGCAACGTTAAGTTAGATGCAACGGTTCGTGATAAGGATCGTATCGAAATCTATCGAGCACTATTGGCTGATCCGAAAGAGATTCGCCGTAAGCGTGCTGAACAAGCAAAAGCGGCTGCCAAAAAATAAAAATGCTCAACGAATCTGAATGAGAAGAGAGCTCTCATCGGCGAGCTTTTTTTGTATCTGCTGGTTAGGTGATTAAAGTTGACTTGTTAGTGGATATAAAAAAACCTGCTCATGTGAGCAGGCTTTCGCGATTCTTTGCTTTGTCGACTGATAGCTTTATCGGCTGGACCAGAAAGCTAGCGAAGGCTTTCGAAGAACTCATCACTAGCTTCAAAATCACCATTTATCGTTACTAAGGTGCCAGTCGCATCAAAGTTAACAACGAGATTTTTCTGAATCGAGTCTTCATGGCCTTTTGTGTGATGGTAAATGTAGTACCACGTATCTGGGTAGCCGTTTTCGATAAGCATTGGTGAGCCCATAACGTAACGAACTTGTGTTTTTGTCATGCCAAACTTCAGCTGGTCGACAGCTTCCTGTTCAACATAGTTACCCTGATTGATGTCAATTCGATAAACCAACTTCTCTAATAGAGAGCAACCGGTCAACATTGTTAGTGCAAGTGGAACTGCAACTAACCACTTTTTAATTCGCATAGTTTGAGATCTTTCTTCGCTAAAATACTGCCTGATAATAAACAAGCTCCAGCAAGAAGTAAAAAGCTCCTTGCGCTTTGAACTTGTTATGACTAGCAATTTTGAATTTAGTTGCAAAATTACCAATGATTTTCGGTAAATTATCAGAAAGTTGCTGAATAGTTAACCTAGGCTGCGGTTAATAATTCTTTTGCATTGGCTAATGTCGACTCGGTGATCTGACTGCCGCCGAGCAAACGAGCAAGCTCTGAAATACGTTGTTGCTCATCCAATGTGTGCATTTGAGTTTCTGTTTTGCCCGATTTGGTGTTCTTCGCAACGAACAATTGTTGGTGACCACAACCTGCTACTTGAGGTAAGTGAGTCACACACATCACTTGAGTCGATTCACCTAGTGTACGCAGCATTTTTCCGACAACCGCAGCAGTTGGTCCACTGATACCCACATCGACTTCATCGAAAATCAGACTTGGTGTATCGATTTTTTGCGCGGTGATCACCTGAATTGCTAATGAAATACGTGAAAGTTCACCACCAGAGGCTACTTTAGCAATGGGTTGCATCGGTTGACCTGGGTTCGTCGAGACAATGAAGGTCACGTTATCCATACCTAATGGAGAAGGATGTGTATTGGTGTTGTTCACTTCAATGGCAAACTGCGCTTTTTCCATGCTCAGTTCGTGCATGCTTTGCGTGATCAGCTTGTTTAGCTCTTTTGCGTAACGAGTTCGAGATTTATGAAGCTTCTCTGATTTAGCAACGAACGATTGGTATTGGTTCTCGACTTCGCATGCTAACTCATCCAGCTTTTCATCGGAGCAATCAAGCGCTTCAACTTGTTGTAATAAATCTTGGTGATGCTTGTAAAGCTCTTCAGGCAACACATGGTGTTTGCGAGACATCGACATCACCTTTGAGAAACGCTCTTCAACGTAAGCCATACGACCGGGATCAACATCAATGCTGTCTAGGTATGTTCTTAACTCGTTGTTAGTCTCTTCGATCTGAATAATCGCTTCAGAAAGCAAGTTCGGTAACTCGGCCAATCTTTCATCTAGCTCAGCTAGCTGAATTAAGGAGTGATTGGCCGATTGCAGAATACCAAGCGCATTAACTTCTTCGCCTTCGTAAATAAGCTCGATAGCCTGCTGGCAGGTTGAGGCCAATTCTCCGCTATTGGAGAGGCGCTTATGCTCTTGTTCGAGGTCTTCATATTCTTCCTCCCCAATAGACAGCTCATTTAACTCTTTGATTTGGTATTCAAGAAGTTGTTTTTGAGCTTGGTTTTGCTGGCTATTTTCACGTAACTCTTTTAAGTGGTTATCCGCTTGTCGCCATGCTTGGTAAGCATTACGTGTTGATTTCAATAGGTTCAAGTGACCTGCGTATTGATCAAGCATGGCCATTTGGTAATCGCTTTTCATCAACTGGTGATGCGCGTGTTGACCATGGATATTGATCAACAGCTGCCCGAGCGATTTCAATTGTGAAAGAGGGACGGGGCTACCGTTGATGAATGCACGAGAACGACCTTCTCTTGATATGGTTCTGCGCAGGATGCACTCACTGCCATCAAGTAGTTCGTTGTCTTCTAACCAGCGAGTTGCATGTAGATTGTTCTCAAGTAAAAAAGCGGCACTGACTTCGGTTTTTTCTTCACCTTGTCTTACCATTCCTGCATCTGATCTTCCTCCAAGGCACAAGCCTAAAGCATCGATAGCGATAGATTTACCCGCACCAGTTTCCCCGGTGATTGTTGTCATGCCTTTAGAAAGTTCTAGCTGTAAAGACTTAACAATAGCGAAATTATTAACACTTAAATGAGCCAGCATTTTTATTTACCTGTATAACTGAACAATACTGTATATAAGGTCAGTATATACTGTTTCTTTATACAGTAAAGTCGACAGGTGAAAATTTTTTGCGATAGCTCTCAGAATTGAACTTGTCTGTAGATCACTGAAACCGCTATAAATTCCCAACTCAGTCGTTCCTACCTCTTGGGAGTGACAGTATGAGAAATTGACGAGAAGCTAGGGCCGACGGGCTTTCTATGGGTGATAAAAAAGGCTGACGAATGTCGTCAGCCTTTAAAATTTTCGGTTATTGCTAGAGCCGTTTAGTTAAAACAACTTACTCGACCAGCCTAGTTTATTACGTAGGACATGATAGTAGTTGTAGTCTTTCGGGTGGATTAGCTTGAGCACATTTGGGCTTTGGTAAATGTGAATTTCATCGCCAGGGGAAACCGGTAGCGAGATTTGACCATCGCAGCTCACTTCTTGAGTGCCGCGGTTATCAGGCGATACGATCAGCTTGATGCGGCGCTTACCATCAACGACAAGTGGCCGGCTTGAAAGCGTATGTGGAAACATTGGGACCAAGGAAATGGCATTCAAACTTGATGACAAAATAGGACCACCGCCAGAAAGCGAATAAGCGGTAGAACCTGTTGGCGTTGATACGATCAAACCATCAGAACGCTGTGAGAAGGCAAAGCTGTCGTCGATATATACTTCAAACTCGATCATATGTGCAACCTGACCGGGGTGAAGTACCGCTTCGTTAAGTGCGGCGTTGTGACTTTTTATTTGGCCGTGACGGTGAATTTCAGTTTCAAGTAAGAAGCGCTCTTCTTCCATGAACTCTCCTTTGAGTACATCAGTAAGTGCACTCTGGAAGTTTTCAGGATTGAGATCGGTTAGAAATCCAAGGTTACCTCGGTTAACACCAATCACCGAAATGTCAAAACGTGACAAGATCCTGGCTGCTCCGAGCATGTTTCCATCACCACCGACGACAATCGCTAGATCGGCACGCTTTCCTAATTCAATTAGGCTAGAAAAATGTTTTTTTGGGATATCATCTAAAATACTGGCGAGTCTGTCATCGACAAACACTTGATAACCCTCGGAACTCAACCATTGGTAGAGTTCTTTATGGGTCTGAATTGCTTGTTGATCTCGAGGTTTACCTATAATGGCGATGACTTCAAATGGCTTTTTCATACGGTTTCCAAACGAATTAGGCTTGAATCAAAATTCTTCATCCCCATAATAAAGGCAAGTTGAACGTCTATGCGAGTGTTTTATATCAATTTGAGGCGCAAACATGCCCGTCACTTGCATTGAAAACGAATTCTGGAGATATCATGAGCAACGAAGAAAACAAAGTAACCGAAGAAGAGCTAGATCAGATCATTGCTGAAGCAGAGAAAGTTGAAGAAGCTGAGCTTAATGAAGGTGCAGTTGACGAGCAGGAAGCAAAAATTGCTCAACTAGAAGCAGCGTTGCTATCTAGCGAATCTAAAGTGAAAGAACAGCAAGATTCTGTTCTTCGCGCAAAAGCTGAAGTTGAAAACATGCGTCGCCGCAGCGAGCAAGAAATTGATAAAGCTCGTAAATTTGCTTTGAACAAGTTTGCTGAAGGTCTACTTCCTGTTATCGATAACCTAGAGCGCGCAATTCAAGCTGGTGATACAGAGAATGAAGCGGTTAAGCCAATCCTTGAAGGTGTTGAGCTTACGCACAAAACATTTGTTGATACTGTTGCTAAGTTTGGTCTCAGAGAGATTAACCCTGAAGGTGAAGTGTTCAACCCTGAGTTCCATCAAGCGATGTCTATTCAAGACAGCCCAGATCACGAATCAAACACAGTTATGCTCGTGATGCAAAAAGGCTACGAGCTGAACGGTCGAGTAGTTCGCCCTGCGATGGTTATGGTTGCTAAATAATTAAAGTAGTACGTAGTCAAGTGATTGACTGGCACACTTACTGAGTAAATAGCGATTGCAAAATAATTCACTGGTTAATGTGAAATGAAAAGAGAGGCATATGCCTCTCTTTTTTTATGCTTGTAACTTGGAGTCCTCGTAAATAGTAATCAAAAACGTATTGATAACGTCGTTCTCTTTATTTTATCCAGATCAGGCATTTAGAGTTTTATGTTATGAAACTGATTGTTATTGATGGAATGTTTTGATATCACATTTGTAAATTTTTTGTGAATAAGTGATTTTAATTGTTATCTTTGTATGTAAAATCCACTGCAATATAGCGATTTGAGTCGCATATATAACTATAAAAGTACAAATTTTAAACACAACAGACTGGAGAAGAACGATGGATAAATCGCTCTCAAGTAAGATTTTTGTAGGCTTGTTTGCAGGACTACTTATTGGTACTGCTATTCAGTACTTATTTAGCGGTATTACGATATTTGATACTTATCTGCTTGGGTTAGCAGAAGGTGCTGGTGGTATGTTTGTCTCTTTGATCAAACTATTGGTTGTTCCACTGGTATATGTTTCTATCGTGTGTGGCATTGTTGAATTGAAAGATATTCGTTCTTTCGGTCGCCTAGGTGGTAAAACTTTTGCTCTTTACATTATCAACACCATCATCGCGATCTCTGCTGCCCTAACCGTTGGTCTTATTTTCCAACCGGGTGCTGGCGCAGATCTAGCTGGAACGATCTCTGAGACAGTTCAATTAACAACAACTGAAACGCCAGATATCTTCTCTCTCGTTGTGAATATCGTTCCTAGTAACCCTGTAGAAGCGTTTGCAAGTGGTGACATGCTACAAATCATTTTCATGGCAATTTTGACAGGTCTTGCTATTCAAGCTCTTGATTCACGTGGCGGTCCAGCGATAAAAACGTTCAAGATGGCTAACGAAATCATGATGAAACTTATCGGCCTCGTCATGAGCCTGGCTCCATTTGGTGTATTTGCACTGATGATTCAACTGGGCGCAACGCTTGATGCTAATACCCTGATGTCGGTCGCCGGGTATGTTGCACTAGTAGTTGCAATGTTAGTGTTTTGGATTTTCTTCTTCTACCCAATGATGGTTGGCCTAGCGACAGGTATTACACCTAAGCAATTCCTACGTGCAATTCGTGAGCAAATCCTTTTCTCACTATCGACGGCAAGTTCGAATGCGACGATTCCTGTAACAATGCGCACCCTAACTGAAAAGCTTGGTGTATCTAAATCAGTAGCTGGTTTCGGTGTTCCACTAGGTGCAACAATGAATATGTCTGGTGTATCTATCTACATCGCACTAGCGACAATGTTCGTCGCAAACGCATTCGGTCAACCAATCAACACTGCTGACACTTTACTCTTGGTCTAACAATCCTGCTACTGTCTATCGGTGCTGGTGGTGTTCCAGGTGGTGGTGTTGTAATGGTAGGTGTTCTATTGCACCAACTAGGTTTACCACCAGAAGGTCTTGCTATCATTGCTGCTGTTGACCGTATTAATGACATGTTCTGTACTTCTTCTAACGTGGTCGGTGATACTGCGGTTAACACTATCGTTGCTAAGTCTGAAGGTGAAATCGGCGCAGAAGTTAACGAAGAAGCCGAATTAAAGAAAGCAGAAGTATAATCAGAGGCTATTTGTTCTATCGATGAAACTTGAATAGAAAGCCTGAATAGATAAACGGAGCCAAAATGGCTCCGTTTTTATTGGGTGAGAGGTTAACCATATTTTATCGCTTTGGTTGAGTAGAAACTTGGGCAGGTTGAGTTGATGAAAAGCTTTTTAACTAGTCTGCTTACAGAAACAGAAACAGAAACAGAAACAGAAACAGAAACAGAAACAAGCTCTTTCTATAGAAGAGTGGATCGGCGGCTGATAAACCTAGTTGTGGAAGTTATAAGCTCAGTAATGATAGGTATTCGTGCCGAATCATCCTTTTTTAGCAAAATAAATTTAAAAAAATATCTTTTTACCCTTGAAAAGGTGTCGTGAGCCCTTATCTATTGGGCATACGAAAGCAAATTACATTTGCACTTTAATTTTGTGTCTTGGGGTTGAATCCCTGATTATCACCCCCCACATATGTGGGTATAGCAAAAACTAAATAATATATATTCGGAGATGGCCTGATGGGTAAAATCATTGGTATTGATTTAGGTACTACTAACTCTTGTGTTGCTGTTCTTGACGGCGACAAACCACGCGTAATTGAAAATGCTGAAGGCGAACGCACAACAGCATCAGTAATCGCATACACAGAAGGCGAAACGCTAGTTGGTCAACCTGCGAAACGTCAAGCTGTTACTAACCCTCAAAACACACTGTTCGCTATCAAGCGTCTAATCGGTCGTCGTTTTGAAGATGAAGAAGTTCAACGTGATATCGAAATCATGCCTTTCAGCATTATTAAGGCAGACAACGGTGATGCATGGGTTGAAGCGCAAGGCCAAAAAATGGCGGCTCCTCAAGTATCTGCTGAAGTTCTTAAGAAAATGAAGAAAACAGCTGAAGACTTCCTAGGCGAAGAAGTAACTGGCGCAGTTGTTACTGTTCCTGCTTATTTCAACGATGCTCAGCGTCAAGCAACTAAAGATGCTGGCCGTATCGCTGGTCTAGATGTTAAACGTATCATCAACGAACCAACTGCTGCTGCTCTAGCTTATGGCTTAGACAAGAAAGGTGGTGATCGCACTATCGCTGTATACGACCTTGGTGGTGGTACATTCGATATATCTATCATCGAAATCGATGAAGTAGAAGGCGAGAAGACTTTCGAAGTTCTTTCAACTAACGGTGACACTCACCTTGGTGGTGAAGATTTCGATAACCGCATGATCAACTACCTAGTCGATGAGTTCAAAAAAGAACAAGGTATCAACCTTAAAACTGATCCACTAGCAATGCAGCGAGTTAAAGAAGCAGCAGAAAAAGCGAAAATTGAGCTTTCTTCTACGACTCAAACTGACGTAAACCTACCTTACGTTACTGCTGATGCGACTGGTCCTAAACACATGAACATCAAAGTGACTCGTGCGAAGCTTGAGTCTCTAGTTGAAGACCTAGTTCAACGTTCTCTTGAGCCACTAAAAGTAGCTCTAGCAGATGCTGACCTATCTGTAGGCGAAATCACTGACGTTATCCTAGTTGGTGGTCAAACTCGTATGCCTATGGTTCAAGCTAAAGTAACTGAATTCTTCGGTAAAGAGCCACGTAAAGACGTGAACCCTGACGAAGCTGTTGCAATGGGTGCTGCTGTTCAAGGTGGTGTACTAGCTGGTGACGTTAAAGACGTTCTCCTACTAGACGTTACTCCTCTATCTTTCGGTATCGAAACGATGGGCGGCGTGATGACTAAGCTTATCGAGAAAAACACAACTATCCCTACTAAAGCGGATCAAGTGTTCTCTACAGCTGAAGACAACCAAAACGCAGTAACTATCCACGTTCTTCAAGGTGAGCGTAAGCAAGCGACTTACAACAAGTCTCTTGGTCAGTTCAACCTAGAGGGTATCCAACCAGCACCTCGTGGCATGCCACAAATCGAAGTAACATTCGACCTAGATGCTGATGGTATCCTGAACGTATCTGCTAAAGATAAAGCAACAGGTAAAGAGCAGAAGATCACTATCCAAGCATCAGGTGGTTTGTCTGATGAAGAGATCGAAGCAATGGTACAAGAAGCAGAAGCTAACAAAGAAGCGGACAAAAAGTTCGAAGAGCTAGTAACTGCACGTAACCAAGCTGACCAAATGATTCATGGTACTCGTAAGCAAGTAGAAGAAGCTGGTGAAGCTCTACCTGCAGAAGAGAAAGAGAAGATCGAAGCAGCTATCACGGCACTAGAAGAAGTTAAGTCTGGTAACGACAAAGAAGCTATCGACGCTAAAGTTCAAGAACTTATGCAAGCAGCTCAGAAGCTAATGGAAATTGCTCAACAGCAAGCTCAAGCACAACAAGCTGGCGCTGAAGCGGGTGAGCAACCTAAGCAAGATGACGATGTGGTAGACGCAGAGTTTGAAGAAGTTAAAGACGACAAAAAATAATTTCGTCGCAGAGTAGCCTGGTTTCGTTGTCGGAAGTGCTCACCTACTAGCGTAGGCTCTGCGCTTCCTCCTAGAACTCAAGCTATCTGCTTAGAAATTTGTCTCGAAGACTTATTAATACGGGCGTCAGAGGTAACTCTCACGCCCGTAAATTTGTGTTTAGACTTGTCGATCTAGATAATAGCTTTATTCGGTTCTTCAGCCGACAGAACTTTTATCTAGATTGATACACAGACTACTGAAGTGAACATTCGGTAGTAGTAATTATTTTGGTGACCTAGAACATGTCAAAACGTGATTTTTACGAAGTATTAGGCGTAAGCCGCGATGCATCAGAGCGCGATATTAAAAAAGCTTACAAACGCTTAGCGATGAAATTCCACCCGGACCGTAACCAAGGTGACGCTGCCGCACCAGATAAGTTTAAAGAAGTAAAAGTAGCGTACGAAATCCTGACCGACCCTCAAAAGAAAGCCGCTTATGATCAATACGGCCACGCTGCTTTTGAACAAGGCGGTATGGGCGGCGGCGGTGGGTTCGGTGGCGGTGGCCAAGGTGACTTCGGCGATATTTTCGGTGATGTATTTGGTGATATCTTTGGCGGCGGTCGTCGTGGTGGCGGTCAAGCACGTGCACAACGTGGTTCTGATTTACGTTACAACATGGAGCTTTCTCTAGAAGAGGCGGTTCGTGGTATTTCTAAAGAAATCGAAGTACCGACACTGGTTGAATGTGATACTTGTGACGGTAGCGGCGCTAAAGCGGGCTCTTCTGCACAAACATGTGGCACTTGTCATGGCCATGGCCAAGTACAAATGCGTCAAGGTTTCTTTGCTGTTCAACAGACTTGTCCTACTTGTAATGGTAAAGGCAAGATCATCAAAGATCCATGTAACTCATGTCACGGTCAAGGCCGTAAGCAGAAGACAAAAACACTTAGCGTTAAGATCCCTGCAGGCGTTGATACTGGCGATCGTATTCGTCTGTCTGGCGAAGGCGAAGCGGGAGAGCAAGGCGCTCCAGCTGGCGACCTGTACGTACAAGTTCACGTAAAAGAGCACAATATCTTTGAGCGTGACGGCAACAACCTTTACTGTGAAGTTCCAGTCAGTTTCTCTATGGCTGCTCTAGGCGGAGATGTTGAAGTCCCTACATTAGATGGCCGTGTTAACCTTAAGGTACCAGAAGAAACACAAACGGGCCGTATGTTCCGTATGCGTGGTAAAGGCGTGAAAGGCGTTCGTGGCGGTGGTGTGGGTGACCTAATTGTTAAGCTAGTAGTTGAAACCCCTGTTAAGCTAAGCTCTCGCCAAAAAGAGTTACTGCGTGAATTCGAAGAAACATGTGGTGGCGAAGCGGCAAGCAAGCACAAACCAAAATCTGAAGGTTTCTTCAGTGGCGTTAAAAACTTCTTCGATGACCTAACTAAGTAATCAATTAATTACTTGGTAACTGGTTAAGCCAACTAATAGGGTTGTTGATAAAATTAGGAAGCCTGCTTATGTAGCAGGCTTTTTTGCATCTGTAGATCAGAGAATAAATAGCTGATTTTTTGGAGGTACGTTCTCGAATTATTTGATGGTTTAATTCGTTACTTCCAACATGTTTCTGGTTCCGAGATACCTGAGTGGTGTAATTCCAAAATATCGGTCGTCGAATCGAAGCAGTCATCGTTTGTTTGTGGTGAATGTGGTTCAGCCTGAATCGAATAGGTGGTGGTGCTGGCTGAAACCGCTAGCGTGTATCGGCTAGTATCGGTATCACAAAATAAACATGTCCCTCCAGAAATAATACCCGCCGCTGCCGACGCGTAGTTTCCGGTGTACAGGGTCTCTATTTCCAACTGTATCTTTGTCATATCAGCCATTGCTGTGACTCGATGCGCCTTTATCACATGATTGGTATAACTTGGATACGCTATTGCACCTAGTATCCCTATGATGATGACAGTCAACAATAATTCGATCAATGTCATTCCTTTAATACTTAAGTTGTTGTTGTTGCATTTATTTTTTCGAATCATCACGAGTAGTTTCCTTTTATTATTCTGCCCATTTTTCTCTGGTGATAGCATCTGTGCAAGATTAAATACGGTTACGTATCGGTTTACATAGGAATTTGGGAAATGTCTCGCGGGTTTACCTTCTTAGAGCTACTTATAACCATTTCAGTGCTCTCAATATTACTGGCAGTTGCTGCGCCAAGTTTTAGTTCTGTCTCTCAGACTATTAAGATGCAAAGGCTAGCAAGTGAATTGAACGGTTTTATGATGCAAGCGAAATCTGAAGCTGTGATGAGAAATACAGACCTTTGGGCGCACTTTCTGATGAATGGTAACTCAAGTGATACTGGTGACTGGAAAGTAGAGCTAACTGAATTTAATGTTCCTAATACAGGTACTGCAATATTAACGATGGAGGGCGGGGCGTTCCGTAATGTTGATGTCACCGTTAACTATAGCTCAGAACAAATAAAATTCAGTGGAATCAATGGAAGGGCTAAAGATGGAAGCTTTTTATTTGATATTAATTCAAAGCCATTGAAATTAATCACGTATAGAGCTTCTGGGCGGATGAGGATATGCGGTGTTGGAGGAGACTTTTATGGTTATCAAGCCTGTAGTTAGAAGGCGACAATGTGGTGCGACTTTAATTGAATTTATGATCTCTTCTATCTTAGGCGTTATTGTTATTGGAAGTGTCGGTTCAGTCTTTATATCAGGACAAAATATAGCATCAGAGAAAAGTAAGGAGTTGCTATTACTACAGCAAGTTTCTGGTGCTCTCCAGTACTTTAAAGAAGATCTTCAGCGAGCTGGCTATGATGGAGGAGCTGGGATATCTCTAAAATTATCTGATGCCACAAATATAGTATACATATCTCCGGACTCAAAAACGGTCGCATACGCTTATACATATCAATCTGAGGTGAGAAATGTTGCGTTTGTATTTGATTCAGGTGTAGTAAAAGTCTGTGACAGTCCTTCTACCACTGTAAAAACAGTGTCTGCAGCCACGAGTGGTTGTTCTTCTATTTTTGAACCGAATCAAATCCGAGTGATTAACTTCGATGTTAGTCAATCAAGTATAGGCACTCAAGGGGTTAGTTCCGGTATTACAACCATTGCGATCTCAGCGGAGTTGGTTGGGGACACTTCAGTAAGTTATTCATCAAGTGTGGTTGTAAAAAATAGGAATTGGGGATGAATAAAAATCAACAAGGCGCGGTTGTTCTATTGGTGACAAGCGTGTTACTGGTCTCTGCTTTAATGCTCACTTTCGGTAGCTACCGTTCGGTTTTCTACCAAATAAAGAGAGCTCAAAATGAAGTGGAAGCTCGTAAGCAGCATTGGAAGGCAGAAGGAGGTTTAGAATGTGCGATTACAGAAATTAAATATGATCGTTCTATTCATCCAGTAAATCAGGCTTATAGTTTATGTGATTTATCTTCAATATCTATTTCCCCTCAGACTGTTGGTGAAACGATATATACGTTGACATCAATGAGTGGTTACAGTTCATTGAAAAAAAACATAGATATATCTTCTCGCTCAACTGGAGCTATTCAGGCTCGATCTGATCTTAAATTGATCGGTGCGAATGAATTTGTTCCCGATGTTGAAGGGGATGATCAATGTGTATCTGTTCGGTATGCGAGTGGGTTTATCATGAATGGTTCATTTAAAACCTTGAACCCTGCAGGTGTTATTTGTGACAGTGCGTACCAAACAGACACAGAGGCATCGGATTATATGTGCATATCAGGTGATAGTAATTGTGTGAAGCATAGTAAGTCGGATTACGACCTAACTGTTGTCGGGAGCGATATAACTCACAGAGGTGCAGATAAATTAGTTGAAAATGACTTTGTTTATGATCCTAGTCTTGACCCATTTGAAAGTTTTTTTGGAGATACAAGAAGTAATATTGATTCAATAAAAGCAGAGTATGAGATTGTACAAGGGACTGTAACCTCAGGATCTTCGGGAAGTGATAGCTGCCAAGATAGAATCAAGAATGCTTACTCTATCAACGATAATGTTTGGGTTGAAGGTGACTGTGATCTTGAAAGTGGTAACTTGCTGAATACAACTTCAATTGGTGCATCATCGAAGGTGTTAGTTGTCGAAGACGGGATTCTTAGTGTAAATGGGGCCAATGACTTCCCTGGTATTATATATCAGTTATTCACCTCTACGATTCCAAACGGTGCGAATTTAAGCTCGCGTTGGACAAGTGATGTCTCCACGTATAACAACCTCTCTACAGCTGAGTTAACGGTAGCCCAAAAAAAGAAACTAACATTCTTCTCTCGTGGTGCATTTAAGCCTAAAGGAGGTTATGTTTTTGATACACCGGGAGGCTTAACCGTTTTTGGTGTTTCATTAAGTTTAACCTTTGATTCCGGGTCTGTTCCAAATAACAGCTTAAAGGTTAAGTGGCAAAAAGGTTCATGGAATGATTTGTAGACAAAAAGGCTTCAACTTAATCGAAGTACTCATTTCTTTTTTATTGATAGGAGTAGGAGCTCTTGGACTTATTAAACTACAAACGTATGTGGAGCAAAAATCTGATTTTGCTATTCAAAGTGTTGAGGCTTTGCACTTAGCTGAAAATAAATTGGAAGGGTTTAGAACTCGCGGAGCATCTGCAGCTTTGTCAAGTATTACCCCTACCGATTTTATTACTGATATCGTCGATGGTGAGGATCACACCCATGTTAAGTATCAACTTGATTGGACAGTGACGAGTCGTTTATCTGGGGCGTTGAAAACTATCCAGATGACCAGTTCGTGGCAAGATAGGTTTGGAGAAGATCAATCCATAACTTTAGATACAATGATTTCTAAATACAGTGAGTTTGACTGACCTTTTAAATAAACAATATCTGTATATCAGTTTCTACCAACTTTTTACTGATGATTTTAATTTTTAGGGTGTTATTTGCGCCCTGGTTAAAGTTATGTATACGGGATGGTGTGTTTTGTGTTTTTATATTGTTGCTACCTAATAGTAATTTTGCAAAATATGTCTCCATTTATGTAAAATAAGGTGGAACCTTGTGCTTTTTAATGGCGATTTAAATAGAATATGTGCTGTGCCAATAGGCCTTGATTAAAATTTATATAAGCCCTAAACAAACAACATCACATATGGAGTTACCATGAGTAACCAAGCCGTAAAAAAAGCACCGCCGACTGATAAGATCAGTGGGATGGACCGCTTTCTAAACTTCATTGAACGTGCCGGTAACAAAATCCCAGATCCTGCCCTACTCTTTTTTTGGGGACTTATTTTAGTCTGGGTGTTATCTGCTGTATTCTCACGTTTTACTTTCGATTTGATTCACCCTGTATCTGGTGAAGCCATTGTCGTTTCGAACTTATTAACAGGTGAGTCCTTTGCGAGCTTTTTAGCTAATATGGTGACTAACTTTACCGGGTTTGCACCTCTTGGAATCGTGCTGGTTGCTATGTTAGGTGTTGGTGTTGCTGAAGCTTCAGGCTTTATTAATACTGGTCTGAAAAAGATGCTGAACGTGACTCCTGCTAAGCTATTAACGCCGATGCTGATCTTGGTAGCTATTGTGTCTCACACAGCTGCCGATGCTGGTTACGTACTGGTTATCCCTCTTGGTGGTATTATTTTCCACGCCGCGGGTCGCCACCCTCTAGCGGGTATTGCAGCAGCGTTTGCTGGTGTATCAGGTGGCTTTGCGGCAAACTTCTTGCCATCAGGTATCGATCCTCTTTTGGCGGGCTTTACACAAGAAGCTGCGCAAATTCTTGATCCAGATTACATAGTAAACCCTCTTTCTAATATCTTTTTTACAGGTTTATCTTCCCTATTAATTGTAAGTATTGGTTGGTATATAACGGATAAGATTATTTCACCACGTCTTGCTAAAACTGCTATCGATGAAGATGCAGAAGATGCACCGGATATGGGGTCATTTACCGAAATTGAAAGTAAGGCTTTCTCGCGTGCGGGTTGGGCAATGGTCGTTGGTATTGTTGCTTTGATTGCTGCTTTAGTACCTGAGACCTCGCCTTTGCGTTCTCCTGCGGGGGAAATCACTTCTTTTAATGCGCCAATTATGAAGTCTATTGTACCGCTTATCTTTATCCTGTTTATTATTCCAGGAGTGGTTTACGGTCGTATTGTTGGTACTTTTAAAGCTAGCGACGACATCATTAAATCGATGTCTGCAACTATGGCAAGCATGGGCAGCTTTATGGTGATGGCTTTCTTCATTGCTCAGTTCCTAGTCGCTTTCTCTCAATCTAACTTGGGTACATTACTGGCGCTATCTGGTGCTCAGTTATTGCAAGCGATGAACCTACCAGGACAAGTGACGATTATTGGTATGATTTTACTAACCGCATTTGTTAATTTATTAGTCGGTTCGGCTTCTGCTAAGTGGGCGCTGATTGGTCCTATTATGGTTCCAATGCTAATGGCTGTCGGCATCTCTCCAGAGCTGACGCAAGCGGCGTACCGTGTTGGTGACTCAGTTTCCAATATCATTTCTCCGATGATGGTGTTCTTCCCATTAGTTGTTGTTTACATGCAGCGTTATGTGAAGGGGTCAGGCATTGGTTCACTAGCCTCCATGATGATGCCATACTCTATCGCGATGGCAATTGGTTGGTCTATCTTCTTGCTAGCTTACTGGGCGCTTGGTATCCCACTAGGTATCCAAGCACCTTACACTTACACAATGTAAGGCTCCACTAAGTCATATTAAGCAGCACTAATAAATGTTAAGCTCGCACCGAACAAGCGAGCTTTTACTGATTATTTTCCTATGTTCTATATTTATTAGGGCAGCTTTAATGAGCTAATGGCTATTTTTATTCCGTGTTTAGTATTCCTTATACTGAGTATAAGACTAAGAGCTAACTTAAATAGCACGGTATTCTCAGATAACCGAACTCTATTTTTAGTCACTTCAATTAGAACCTCGTTAGTCACTTTATTTCACGATATTGTCCACTTTCGCTAAGATTAGGTATGCTTTATTGCATACCTTTTTTGTTCCTATTTCTTTGTTTTTCTGGAGTTCCCTTTGTCAGACTATCAATTCAGCCCTCAAGATGAAATTTTTATGCGACGTGCCATTGAGGTGGCTAAGCAAGCTGAGAGTGAGGGAGAGGTTCCCGTGGGTGCCGTTTTGGTAAAAGATGATGAGATTATCTCTGAAGGATGGAACCGCTCGATTGGTAGCCACGATGCCACGGCACACGCAGAAATTGAAACCTTGCGTAAAGCGGGGCAAGCTTTGGAAAACTATCGCTTACTTGATACCACTTTATACGTCACGCTAGAGCCATGTCCTATGTGCGCCGGAGCCCTGTTACATAGTCGTGTAAAACGCATTGTGTTTGGTGCACCTGACTTGAAAGCTGGTGCGGCGGGTACAGTGTTAAACCTATTTAAAAGCCAAGCGTCTTACCACTATGCCGATGTTGAACACGGCTTGCTAGAATCAGAGTGTCGTGAGCAATTGCAGGCATTTTTCAAGCGTCGTCGAAAAGAGATCAAAGAGCAAAGAAAACGACAGCGATTAGATGAAGAGCTGGGCGAAAAGGCAGATAAAAGTTAACAGTCTGAATAGATCATTCCGCGCTTATGAGACGTTAAAAATAGGCACTTTCTATGCGAAAGTGCCAAAGTAAACTTACTCGGCAATCATTTGCATGAAAGCACGGTTGCGCCAAATGATCTTTTTCTTATTATTTGAAAGCATACGCTTACGACGGTTTGCAGCAACGGTCTTATCAAGGCGCTTCGGTTTCAGTTTGTTCTTTATCATTTTAACGATTTCCTATTTGTCGTCTGACTTGTAGTTTGGAGCAATGTTTAATTATAGTGTTATTCGTTCTACCATGTTCGAATTTGCTTCGAGAGACATTCTACTCAACATTCGACGTCTTGATGAGACAATCCGTAATATTGATTATGGTGTGCCGTTATAAAGTTCGATTGTTACTGCAATATGACACGCTGCCTCTAAGCCTCACTTTGCCTATCCTACTCCGTTAGCGCGAAGCCATAAAATAGGGTAATAAAAAAGAGCAAGGCTAAATGGCATTGCTCTTTTAGATTTTACTATGGGGAAGCAGAACTATTAATTACCGACTGAGCAGCATTGATGGCTGATTCAGAGCCTGAGATCTCTAAAGGCGGGATCACGACCAAACCTTCAAGACTCGCTTCTTGTTCTTTATGCCGCTTATTTACATGGCCGATAATACTTTGGTAATAACGGCGAATGTTTTCAACGTAATTTTTTGCTTCATCACCGCGGGCGTACCCGTAACGAGTATGTCTATAGTATTTCTTCTGTCGTAATAGAGGTAACCTATCTTTTACATCCCCCCAAGCATCAGGATCGCCACCTTGCGCTTTGGTTAAGCGACGTGCATCCATCATATGCCCGTAACCTACATTATAGGATGCAAGGGCAAACCAGATTTTCTCGTGTTGGTCAATGGAGTCTGGGACCCGGTTTACGATACGACGCAGGTATTCGACTCCGCCCTGTACCGATTGCTTAGGGTCGAGACGGTTAGTCACACCAACACTTTTCGCTGTAGGCAGTGTCAGCATCATCATACCGCGAACACCCGTCGGTGAGCGTGCGACAGGGTTCCAATGTGACTCTTGGTATGCCAAAGCAGCAATTAAGCGCCAATCAAATTCTTTCGAGTATTTCTGAAACAGTGGTGACCATTTTGGTAGTTTGCTATCTAACGCGCGGATAAAGGCACGAGTATCAACGTAGTCAAAGGTACCAATGTGGCCGATGTATTTCTCTTCCAGTGAAGCCAATTCACCAGATTGCTTTAGGTGGCCGAAGAACTCGATCAGTAAAGCATAAAGACTTTCATCTTCAGATCTCTGTAAATACCAAGAGATTGGTTGGTCTTCTGTTAGCTCAAAAGCTAATGCGACGTCTGGGTACAAACGTTGTGCCAGTGATAGCTCGATAGAGTCTGCCACCGTAAATAAACGTTCGCCTGTCGATACTTCTTTTAGCAGGTCATTGATGTCTGCATTGTCGACCGCGTCGTAGATAAAGTCATCGTGTATGTTCTGCAGTTGCTTGAGTGTTGGTTCGAAGTGTGAGTCTTTCACTACCACCAAAGCTGGAGTTAATGTGTCACTGGAGGGTGTTTCTTCCAATTGAGTTTGTGCGTTTACAAATTCAGCCTGACGTTCGTTTTCAAACGAAATCAGTTGTTCGAGGTTTCTTGGCCTCCATTGACCTTTCTTGTAAACGACTTGCTGGCTTACATAGTAATAAGCAGGTGCAGCGCGATACGCACGTGTCAGGTTATTGTTTTGTGTTAATCCGGTTGCGATGAGATCGATTTCACCTTTCTTTAAAGCAGGGAATAGGCCGGATAAGCGGTAAGCGGGTTTAACCTCAAGCCTTACACCAAGCTCTTGTGCAAACTCACGAGCTAACTCGTAATCTAAGCCAGCAGGGCCATCCGGACCAATGTAATAAGAGAGTTGGTTATTGAGGGTTCCGACACGAAGAACGCCGCGATCTCGTATCTGCTCAAGGACACTTTTAGGTTCAGATTCAATCTGGCACCCTGTCAGTCCAAACAGGGCAATAGCGAGCAGAAGGAATTTAGACGAAAAGGTGAGCGTAAATTTAGGCATCAAAATGAAATCTCGAAAAGTGGAAGCCCCTTTATACCAAACCACGCAAGGCTGGCAAAGCAGCTTTAATTAAACTGATGTAAAAGTGGTGATAAATGCAGCAAAAGTACCATTTACACAGAAAGATAAAAAAAATAACGCAAACGGTTGCTTTTGGTGTTACGTCACAAAAAGAAATGCTTTATAATGCGCTCGCATTGAAGAGGTGGGATCGGCATAGGTTTGGCAACCTTCGGGAAATACTCTCAGGAATAGCTTCGAAGAAAACAGTTAGGTTGTACCTGTAACCCACTGAATTTATTCCAATACTACCTTAATCAACTGCATAAGAGACCTAAGCACATGAGAATTTTGCGTGGCTCCCCAGCTCTATCTGAGTTTCGTATTAACAAGCTTTTAGAGCTTTGTCGTGAATTAAGCTTACCTGTAACAGGTATTTACGCTGAGTTTGCCCACTTTGCTGATTTAACGGCAGACCTAGATGAGTCTGAAGTTGAGAAGCTAGAAAAGCTACTGACTTACGGTCCAACGATTGAAGAGCATGAACCTGAAGGTTTACTGCTGCTTGCAACGCCACGCCCGGGCACTATCTCGCCTTGGTCTTCAAAATCAACAGATATCGCACACAACTGCGGACTGGCTAAAGTGTCACGTCTAGAGCGCGGTACAGCTTTCTACATTGAAACCTCTGCTGAACTTTCTGAACTTCAACTTGTTGAGCTGAAAGCAATTCTGCACGATCGTATGATGGAAGTGGTTTTCACTGACTTCGAATCTGCAGCGGCACTGTTCACGGTTGCTGAGCCTGCTCCATATATGGAAGTTGAGCTATTAGCAGGTGGACGTAAAGCGCTTGAAGAAGCAAACGTTACCCTAGGTCTTGCACTTGCAGAAGACGAGATTGATTACCTTCTTGAAAGCTTCACTGAAAAGCTAGGTCGTAACCCAACTGACATCGAGCTAATGATGTTTGCACAAGCGAACTCAGAGCACTGTCGTCACAAGATCTTTAATGCTGATTGGACTATCGATGGCGTTAAGCAAGAAAAATCATTGTTCAAGATGATTAAGAACACCTTTGAAACGACACCAGAACACGTTCTGTCTGCTTATAAAGATAACGCAGCGGTAATGACAGGTTCTGAAGTCGGCCGTTTCTTCCCAGATCCAGAAACTCGTCAGTACAACTATCACCAAGAGAAAACACACATCTTGATGAAAGTTGAAACACACAACCACCCAACGGCAATCTCTCCATGGCCGGGCGCATCAACAGGTTCAGGCGGTGAAATCCGTGATGAAGGCGCTACTGGTATTGGTGGTAAGCCAAAAGCGGGTCTGGTTGCGTTCTCTGTATCTAACCTTAAGATCCCGAACTTCGTTCAACCTTGGGAAACTGATTTTGGTAAGCCAAGCCGTATCGTTACTGCATTGGATATCATGCTTGAAGGACCTCTTGGTGGCGCGGCATTCAACAACGAATTTGGTCGTCCAAACCTACTTGGTTACTTCCGTACTTACGAAGAGAAAGTTAACTCTCACGCAGGTGAAGAAGTACGTGGTTACCACAAGCCAATCATGCTGGCTGGTGGTTTAGGTAACATTCGTGATGATCATGTTCAGAAGAAAGAGATCCCAGTAGGAGCCAGCCTAATCGTTCTTGGCGGTCCTGCAATGAACATTGGCCTTGGTGGCGGTGCAGCATCTTCAATGGATTCGGGTTCTTCTTCTGAAGACTTAGACTTCGCTTCTGTACAACGTGAAAACCCAGAAATGGAACGTCGTTGTCAGGAAGTGATCGACCGTTGTTGGCAGCTTGGTGATGCGAACCCAATCGCATTTATCCATGATGTGGGCGCAGGCGGTATCTCGAACGCACTTCCTGAGCTAGTAGATGATGGCGAGCGTGGCGGTATCTTCAACCTACGTGACGTACCAAACGATGAGCCGGGCATGAGCCCACTTGAGATCTGGTGTAACGAATCTCAAGAGCGTTACGTAATGGCGGTTGCTGATAAAGACATGGCAACATTCGACGCGATTTGTAAGCGTGAGCGTGCACCTTACGCAGTCGTTGGTAAAGCAACGGAAGAGCGTGAGCTTAAACTTGAAGATTCACACTTCGACAACACGCCAATCGACATGCCAATGGACATCTTATTAGGTAAAACACCTAAGATGCACCGTGACGCTAAGACGCTAAAAGCGAACAACCCTGCGATTGACCGCTCTGGTATCGAGATGAACGAAGCGGTTGACCGTGTTCTTCGCTTGCCAACAGTCGCTGAGAAAACATTCCTTATCACTATCGGTGACCGCTCGGTAACTGGCCTTGTTGCTCGTGACCAAATGGTTGGCCCATGGCAGGTTCCTGTTGCTAACTGTGCTGTAACAGCAGCAAGTTACGACTCTTACCACGGTGAGGCAATGTCTCTTGGTGAGCGTACACCAGTGGCACTTCTAGACTTCGGTGCATCGGCTCGTCTAGCGGTTGGTGAAGCAATTACTAACATCGCAGCGACCAACATCGGCGATATCAAACACATTAAACTATCGGCTAACTGGATGTCTCCAGCAGGTCACCCAGGTGAAGATGCAGGTCTTTACGAAGCGGTTAAAGCGGTTGGTGAAGAACTATGTCCAGCATTGGGTCTAACTATCCCAGTGGGTAAAGACTCAATGTCGATGAAGACTAAGTGGGAAGAGAACGGCGAGCAGAAAGAAGTAACGTCTCCGCTATCTCTTGTTATCACTGCGTTCGCACGTGTTGAAGATGTTCGTAAGACAATCACTCCTCAATTGCGCACTGACAAAGGTAATACAAGCCTAGTTCTTATCGACCTAGGTAACGGCAAGAACCGTATGGGTGCGACAGCACTTGCACAGGTATACAAGCAGCTTGGTGATAAACCAGCAGACGTAGACAACGCAGCACAACTAAAAGGTTTCTACGAAGGCATTCAAGCTCTTGTAGCGAACGATCAAGTTGTCGCTTACCACGATAAAGGTGACGGTGGTCTATTCGTAACGCTAGCTGAAATGGCGTTCGCAGGTCACTGTGGTGTTAACGCTGATATTGCGGCGTTAGGCGAAGATACGCTTGCGGCACTATTCAACGAAGAGCTAGGTGCTGTCATCCAAGTTCGCAACGATGACCTAGACGCAGTTCTTTCTACTCTTGCAGCTAATGGCCTAGAAGCGTGTTCACACGTAATTGGTTCTGTTGAAGCATCAGACGAAGTAGTGATTAAGTCAGGCGCAGACGTTGTAATCCAACGTAACCGTACTGAATTACGTACTATCTGGGCTGAAACCACGCATAAGATGCAAGGCCTACGTGATAACCCAATCTGTGCAGACCAAGAGCACGAAGCGAAGAAAGACAATTCAGACCCAGGTCTGAACGTGAAACTGAGCTTTGACGTAAACGAAGACATTGCAGCACCATTTATCGCTGGTTCTATGATAAACAAAGGTGCTAAGCCTAAAATGGCGATTCTACGTGAGCAGGGTGTTAACTCTCACGTTGAAATGGCAGCAGCATTCGACCGTGCAGGCTTCGAAGCAACTGATATTCACATGAGCGACATCCTAACAGGTCAAGCGGTACTAGAAGAGTACAACGGCCTTGTGGCATGTGGTGGCTTCTCTTACGGTGACGTACTAGGCGCTGGCGAAGGCTGGGCTAAGTCAGTTCTGTTTAACGACTCTACGCGTGACCAATTTGAAAACTTCTTCAAGCGTGAAGATACCTTCTCTCTAGGTGTGTGTAACGGTTGTCAGATGTTGTCTAATCTACGTGAACTTATCCCAGGTGCTGAGTACTGGCCACGTTTCGTTCGCAACGAATCAGAGCGTTTCGAAGCACGTTTCAGCCTAGTTGAAGTTCAGAAGTCAGATTCTGTATTCTTCAACGGCATGGAAGGTTCTCGTATGCCAATCGCAGTTTCTCACGGTGAAGGCCGCGTAGAAGTGCGTGACAACGACCACCTAAACGCGATTGAAAACTCAGGTACGGTTGCACTACGTTACGTTGATAACAACGGTAACCAAACGCAGCAATACCCGAACAATCCGAACGGTTCGCCAAACGCTATCACTGGTTTAACGACGACAGATGGCCGTGTGACTATTATGATGCCGCACCCAGAGCGTGTATTCCGTACGGTTGCAAACTCTTGGTCTCCGGAAGGTTGGGGCGAGAATGGCGCTTGGATGCGTATGTTCCAAAACGCACGTAAGAATGTGGGTTAATCACTTTCTTACTAGCCGCATTAATCTAGGCTAAGTTATGCAAAAATGAAAAGCGCAGATCGAAAGATCTGCGCTTTTTTATTGTTTACTGAGCTTTTAGCGGACATTTTGATAAAAGAAAAGCCGCTGGATTTAACCCCAGCGGCTTTCTGATTTATAACAAAATGCATCTAGCATTTAGATTAGTTGTTGCTGTGTAGCTCGCTGTTCAGTTCAACAGCAGACTTGTTCGCTAGACATTCGATTTGACCGGTGATCGAGTTACGACGGAACAGAAGATCAGAAACACCAGCTAGGTCGCGAGCTTTAATGATTTCTACTTCGTTGCCTTCTTTATCTAGCATACGAACCTTAGTACCCGCAGTTACGTAAAGACCAGACTCAACCGTACAACGGTCACCCATTGGGAAGCCAAGACCCGCGTTTGCGCCTAGTAGGCAGTTTTCGCCGATAGAGATAACCATAGTACCGCCACCAGATAGCGTACCCATGATAGAAGCGCCACCGCCGATGTCTGAACCGTTACCCACAACAACACCTGCAGAGATACGACCTTCAACCATGCTTACGCCAGTTGTACCCGCATTGAAGTTGATGAAACCTTCGTGCATAACCGTTGTACCTTCACCCACATGTGCGCCAAGACGAACACGAGAAGTGTCAGCAATACGAATACCTGTTGGTACCACGTAATCCACCATTTTAGGGAACTTGTCTACGCAATCTACAGACAGAGCGCGACCAGCAAGGCGAGCTTCGATTTGGCGCTCAGCAAGCTCTGGAAGATCGATAGGGCCTTCGTTAGTCCATGCGATGTTGTGCAGTAGACCGAAGATGCCGTCCAGTACCGTACCGTGTGGTTGTACTAGGCGGTTAGAGATAAGTTGTAGCTTAAGGAAGCCTTCAGCAACTGATGCTGGCTTCTCGTCAGCCGCAAGAACAACAAGAACAAGTGGTTGCTCAGATGCTGCTGCTTTTTCTGCAAAAGATGCGTTTGCTGCATCGTCGTTTGCTGCGAATGCTTTCGCTAGTTCTGCGCTTTGTGCAGCAGAGATTTCGATAGCTTGGTTGCCTTCAGTGTAACCTGCAACCTCACCAACAGCTGCTACAAGAGCATCGCTTGGGTTTAGAAGTGGGTTAGGGAAGAACGCTTCAATGATTTTATTGTCGCGATTTTTGGTTGCCGTACCGAAGGCTAGTGAAAAGTAAGCCATGTTGAATCTCCATGTGTTGAGTCTTGATTTTGCTATTCCAAAACAGCGGCTCGAATAACAAGCGCTGCCGTTAGCAAAGTTAATTTAATTGCGTTCATCATAAAGAGAGCGCCCTCGTTATGAAAGGCCGCATTGGGATAAAGTCTGTAAAATGATACTGCTTGTCTTTTTAGCGATAGTTTTTATTATCCGGATACTAACCTAATAGCTTAACGAGTCGCACTCACTTTAGTTGCACGTAACAACCTCTATTCCATATCTGATACTTATGTTAAGTGATCTCTTTGTTATCAGTATCAATAGGATTAGTCACACTTCCTTCATAAATATATGTTTATTATGAAAATTAATCGAGTTCTGTTGATTTATCGTTTGTGCTTACAATCTGAGTAAATACTCAAACTTTCAACCAACTAACTAAGATGAAAATCACTAAAACTTAAAAAAATATCAGTATATTGCCTGCAATAACGACATTAAAACGATGAATAAAGGATCTTCTATGAATTTTACTAAGTCTTTACTGGTGCTCTCTATCGGCATTGCGATGGTTGGTTGTGGCTCGGATAGTGACGATATCACGGTGACATGTGATACCGCGGATTCTTGTACCAAATTTACGGTTTTGCATACTAACGATAACCATGGTCGTTTTTGGGAGAATAGTAAGGGTGAGTATGGGATGGCGGCTCGTAAGACTTTGATTGATAGTATTCGTGAAGAAGTTACTCAAAATGGTGGTGAGACGATCCTATTGTCTGGCGGTGATATTAATACCGGTGTGCCTGAGTCTGATATGCAGGATGCCGTCCCTGATTTTGTTGGTATGAACCTTCTTGGTTACGATGCGATGGCATTAGGCAACCATGAATTCGACAACAGCTTAGATGTACTAGACATGCAGGCTGAGTTGGCTGACTTCCCTATGCTAGCGGCGAATATTTATATAAAAGATGGAGACACAGTTACTGATGAACGCCTTTTCTCTCCATATAAAGTATTCACCATTAATGGGTTAAAAATTGCAGTTATTGGCTTAACGACCAAAGACACAGCAAAACTTGTTAACCCTGATAATGTCGCGATGATCCACTTTGCCGATCCACAAGTCGAAATCAAAAAAGCCATAAAAGAAATTGAGGCCAATGAAACGGTTGACCTGATTTTTGCTACCACGCATATGGGGCATTACGCAGATGGTCAGCATGGTAGTGAAGCGCCTGGCGATGTATTGCTTGCTCGCTCTCTAGAAGAAGGTCAGCTAGATGCAATTATTGGTGGACACTCTCAAAACCCCGTTTGTATGGAAGGCAATGAATACGCCGACTTCAACCCAGGGGATGACTGTAAACCTGATCAGCAAAATGGTACCTACATCATGCAAGCTCACGAGTGGGGTAAGTATGTAGGCAGAGCTGACTTTGAGTTTTATGACGGCAAACTGCATTTAGCGAAGTACGACCTGGTTCCTGTGAACCTAAAAGAGAAGGATGAAAACGGTGATTATCAGTTTATTCAATCTGAAATAAAGCCTGATGCTGCTGTAAAAGCTACTCTCTACCCATATCAACAACAAGGGCAAGATCTCCTCGATGTCATCATCTCAAAGACAGATGCAAAACTGGAAGGTGATCGTGATGTTGTTCGTTCAGAACAAACTAATCTTGGTCACTTGTTAGGAGAAGCATATCGCACTTATGAATTGGTGAATGCTGACTTTGGTGTAATGAATTCCGGTGGTGTACGTGATTCAATTGCAAAGGGAGAGGTGACGTATCGCGATGTGTTGACGGTGCAACCTTTCGGAAACTTCGTGACCAAAGCAACGATGACAGGGGCTGAGGTGAAAGCGTATTTAGATGTGGTTGCGACGATGACTGCGGGTTCTGGCGCTTACGCTCAACTCGACAACATTAGTTTAACCGTTGACTGTGACTTGGGTGATGTAACCATTCGAGATATCAATGGCAAAGGTTTTGACTTGGCAGATACTTACACCTTCTCTGTGATCAGTTTCAGCGCGGCTGGTGGTGATGATTATCCTGTAATTGATGTTGAATCGACTCAAATGACAGACGCCTCCGTACTGCGAGAGTTTTTTGTCAAGAATCCGAATGTAACCGCTGCAAATTACGCCCCCGCGGATGGCGACCTAATCTATATGAGCAATGGCGTAGACGTGAAAGGTTGCCCTGCGAACTGATTTTCAATTAAGCAATAAAGAAATAGCCAGCGAATCGCTGGCTATTTCTTTATAAAACTTAGTGAAGTAAGAGGCTAGATAAACAGCGCCTTGTAAGCCTGTTCAATCCCTTCAATCAACATCTGCATGCCGATAACCGCAAGTATCAAACCCATCATTCGAGTAATCACGTTCAATGCGCTTGGCCCTACGGCTTTCACGAAGCGTTCGCCGAATACAAATAATATGTAGGTTAAGGTACACAGTAGACCAAACGCGACGATGGTGATTATGGTCTCGTAAATTCCTTCCGTGCTGGCAAAGTTCATCGCGGTGGCTATAGTGCCGGGGCCTGCCAGTATAGGCATGGCTAAAGGTGATACTGCGATACTCAATGCTGCATCTTGCTGCTCGTCTGAATTGACCTTCTCTTTTGCTTTGGCGTGTGTTGAGTCGCCTTGTAGCATGTGAAAGCCAATCAAAAAGACCAGAATGCCGCCCGTGATGCGCAGTGCGTAAAGCGTGATACCAAATAGGTCGAAGATGAGCTTACCCGACACAGCAAAGGTACTGACGATTATGAAGGCGATGAACACTGAGCGGAAAGCGATAGACTTGACCGTTTCCCTATCATTGTCACCGGTTAATCCAAGAAAGATTGGGGCATTGGCGATTGGGTTCATGATGGCAAAAAAGCCCATGAACACGGTAATGGTATGAATGATGAGCTCTTTCATATTATTCCTTTGAAAATATGCAGTTAAATACCAATGGTTTGTGTATTTAATCTTAGATACAAATAATTATTAGAAATAGATAGTAGAGCAAGTGTGAATGAAAAACAGCCAACGGAAGGCTGGCTGTTTGGTTTTAGTGATAGGTGTAGAGTTTTGGTCGTGCAGTATAGCTAGTTTCTCAAATCAAAAAACGCCAATAACGGACTCTTATTAGAGGCGTCATTGACGTTTTCAACAGAGGTATCAGTTAGTTACGCTGCATCTTCTTCTGCGTCTTCAACAGCTTCAAGCTTCTTAGCTTTTTTCGGAGCTGGTTTACGCTTAGCACCTAATGCGTAAAGAACTTCTTCTTTATTCTTCGCTAGGTACATTGCAAGTTCTTCTTGCTTGCCTTCATCTTCAACTAAGTCGCTTTTGCTTAACAGTTCAAAAAGCTCATCAGCCATATCCAGCATTTTGTCGTATGCGTCAGCTTCGGCTTTAGAGGTAAAAGTCATTTTCTCTTCTCCGTTGCGTTCGACCACGTACTTGACGATAACAGCCATGGTTAATCCTCTAAGTTTGATAAAATTTACTGGCTTTTTATACAGTTTCTGATGTTAAAAGTCCAGTTGGAGCCCTAACAATGCGGCCTCAATCTTGATGTGTAGCCCAGTCTTCACAATAACTCATGAAAGATTTCAGCAGCGGGCTCTGGTATTTGTCTTTGTGTACCAGCATCCAGAAACGTCGTTTCATGTCGAGTGGGACATCGAGTGCTTTCACTCGGCCTGAGTCAATTGCTCGTTGCGCCGCCAGTCGTGATAAACACGCGAATCCAAGATTGGCAGAAACTGAATTGATGATCGCTTCAGTGGTGTTGAGTTCAAAGGATTCATACCAATGTTCGATGCGAGGAGCAACGGCACGAAGGAAAAACTCGCGGGTCCCTGAGCCTGATTCTCGTAGAATCCAGTGACTATCTTCCAAATCGCTTAAAGTCACTTTTTCTTTTGAAACGAGAGGATGTTGATTACTAACGATAATACACATCTCATCGTTACTGAACTGGCTTGATATCAACTCAGGATGGAGTGTTTTTCCTTCAATTAGCGCGATATCCAGTTCATAATCCACCAACTTTTGGCAGATCAGCGCACTGTTTGAAATGAACAAGCTCTGGTCTTGATGCTGAGTTCGTTCGCGAAAGCCTGACAGAATAAAGGGGGCGACCTGATTACCAATCGTGTCACTCGCGCCAACCTTGAGATTGCCACTTAATGGCTGGTCGTCACGGAACAAAACATCAATACCAGCAGCACGATGTAATATCTCATCGGCCAATGGGAGCAACTTATGTCCCTCTTGGTTGAGAATTAATCGGTTGTTGACCCGGTCAAATAGAGAGTGGCCGAGTTGTTTCTCCATTTCGCCTAGTGCCATGCTGACCGCAGCTTTAGACAAAAACAGCGCTTCTGATGCGGCGGTAAGCGTTGAATGCTGGGTAATGGTGACAAACACTTTGAGCTGTTTTATTGAAATATTAGCCATCAGATTCCTAGTTTTACGCTGCTGGTGGAAATTCTTGTTCAGTATAAATGAACATTTGTTATATATAATTGGATATTGTTTAACGAATCGCAAGCGTATTATGGCTTCAACAAGCTGATGAGTTCACAAGTTTAGTGAATTAAGTTTAAGAGAGGCTGACATGATTCAACGCATTAAATATAGATTAACAGGAGCTCCAACACCCATGGCAGGGTTAGCACTAGCAATCGCAAGTTTAGGCTGGTGCTGGGATGGTGTTTTAGTCGCACAAGGTATTTTGCACACTCCAGGCTTAGTGCAGTGGATCAGTGCAGGTATTGCGGCGGTATTGCTTCTTGTTTTAGCTGTGAAATTTTTGATTCATGGTCACCTATTGCGTGAAGATCTTGCTCACCCTGTTGTCGGCAGTGTGGTACCAACATTTGCGATGGGATGCATGGTAGTGTCAGCGTCTTTGGCGCCAATCTCTCAATTCTTACAAGAAGCGATGTGGCTGGCATCTGTAGCTTTGCACGTCGTGTTTCTAGTGAGCTTTTTGTACCACAGAGCAAAACAGTTTGAGATTCACCATATGGTACCAAGCTGGTTTGTGCCACCAATTGGTATTATCGTGGCAGACGTTTCTTTCTCTGGTAATCCTGTTTTAGAGCCTGTAGCGAACGCGACCTTGGTATTCGGCTTATTGGTTTACGCAGTAATGCTACCAATAATGGTTTACCGTCTGATCTTCTCTCACGAAGTGCCTGACGCAGCGAAACCAACCATTGCGATTATGGCTGCACCTGCAAGCCTATCTCTAGCAGGATACCTAACGGTTTCAGCAGATCCATCGCCAGTTATCATTGGTATGTTGTTTGGTATTGCAGTGCTAATGACGTTCATCATTTACGCAGCGTTCTTCAAACTACTTCGTCTACCGTTTAGCCCAGGCTATGCCGCATTTACCTTCCCTATTGTGATTGGTGCAACGGCACTGTTTAAATTGGCAGCGTGGATGCAAGCACAAGGTATTGAAGCGCATTACATAAATCAAGTGTTCGGCCTAGCGTATCTTGAACTGATCGTGGCAACTTTAGTCGTCGGTTATGTCGCCGTTCGCTATTGTATTAACTACAAACCTCATCGTGTTTTAAGTGCGGTAGCAGGTAGGTTGTAAAGGGCAATAGTTCAAAAGATAAACGGAGCTTAAGTTTTCAGTATTTCATAAGCTTATATTCCTCATCCAAACTCGGCACTTATGCTAATCTGGCAGTATATTGTGGCAAGATTAGCGTGAGTGCACTTTGTTTACTGTTTACCATTCCAATAAAGTTGATACTTTAAAAATCCTTCTCGTTCACTTAATTAAAAGTGATCCTTTAGCCAATCCCTTCGAAAAAGAGCAGATCTTGGTTCAGAGCCCAGGTATGTCTCAATGGCTTAAGATGGAACTCGCCAAAGAGTTTGGCGTAGCAGCAAATATCGATTTCCCACTTCCAGCAACCTTCATTTGGGATATGTTTACCCAAGTGCTTCCTGATGTACCTAAACGCAGTGCTTTTAACAAGGAAGCGATGACATGGAAGCTGATGAGTTTGCTACCCGCTAAGCTTGACCACCCTGATTTTTTACCTCTACAACGCTACCTTGAAAACGACGAAGATGATTCGAAGTTGTATCAATTGGCAGAAAAAATTGCCGATATCTTCGATGGCTACTTGGTGTATCGACCAGAGTGGATGGCGATGTGGGAAGCGGGAGAGCCCGTTTCCGAACTTATTGATGACGAAGGGCAGCAAGAGCACCCTTGGCAACCGATTTTGTGGCAAGCACTCTATGAGCAAACCCTGTCTCAAGGCCAATCAAAATACCACCGTGGCAATTTGTACCACGACTTCATTGAAGCGCTAGCCAATCAACAAGGTCAATTGCAACATCTGCCGAAACGCTTATTTGTGTTTGGTATTTCTTCGCTGCCTCCTCGCTACATGGATGCATTGAAAGCACTTGGTGAGCAGATTGATGTGCACTTGATGTTTACTAACCCTTGCCAACATTACTGGGGCGAAATTCGCGATCGTAAATATTTGGCAAGAGTTGAAGCGCAGCGTCGTAAACAGTTTGCTTTGATTGATGGTTTACCTCAGCTTGAAGGCGAAGCCTCACCATTGAAAGATGGCATTGAAGCCAACGTTGAAGACGAACTACACACCAGCCAAGCTGTCGGTAATAGCTTGCTGGCGTCTATGGGTAAATTAGGCAGAGATAACCTGTTCTTGTTATCTCAGTCAGACAGTGAAGAGCACGAGTTTTTCATTGATGTTGAGAGAGACAGCCTCCTTCATCAACTGCAAGCCGATATTCTCCAGTTAGAAGAACATCAAGACGACCACATCTTAGATTCCAGCCACCATAAACAGGTGGTTGAACTGGGAGATCGCTCTCTGACCGTGCACGCGTGTCACAGCCCTATGCGCGAGGTTGAAGTCCTTCATGATCAGCTGTTGGCAATGTTTGATGCTGACCCGACACTGAAACCGCGCGATATCATCGTAATGGTATCTGACATTAATGCTTATAGCCCAGCGATTCAGGCAGTATTTGGTAATGCCCCGGGTGAGCGCTATATCCCTTACTCGATCTCAGATAGAACCGCTGATCAAGAAAGCCCAATTTTAACCGCCTTCATGCAGCTGGTCGCGCTACCGAATACGCGTTGTTTAGCGTCTGAGTTATTAGAGTTGTTAGAAATCCCTGCAATGATGGCGCGCTTTGGTATTGATGAGTTTCAATTCGAGCAAGCCAAGCAGTGGGTTGAAGAAGCGGGCATCCGTTGGGGTGTCGACTCTTCTACCGCAACGGAATTTGATCTACCTGCAACCGAGCAAAATACCTGGCTATTTGGTATTCAGCGCATGTTATTGGGTTATGCGATGTCGGACTCTGCGGGCTTGTTTGAAACTGAACACTTTCCAATTGCCGCTTATAACGAAGTTCAGGGTATTAACGCCGAACTTGCGGGTAAATTAGCGCACTTTATCGATCGTATTGCCCATTACCGCCAGCGTCTGACTGAAACACAATCAATCGATATGTGGCGTGAAACCTTGCTGCAAATAATTGATGATTTCTTTGCGGTTGAGCTGGAAGGTGAGGTGGTGCTTAAGTCGATTCGCGACGCGCTTTCGCAACTGAATGAACAGCTTGATGATGCCTTGTACGAACAAAAGCTATCGCCAAGCATTATCTATCAGTATTTGAATAATAAACTGTCGGGTGCGCGTATCAGTCAGCGTTTCTTAGCGGGGCAAGTTAACTTTTGTACCCTGATGCCGATGCGTTCTATTCCGTTCAAAACCGTCTGTTTGTTAGGTATGAATGATGGTGTTTACCCTCGCTCAATGCCGCCTGAAGGTTTCGATTTGATGAACGGACGCACTCGTCCGGGTGATCGTTCTCGTCGTGATGATGACCGTTATCTATTCTTAGAAGCAATGCTGTCAGCACAAGAGTGTTTATACATAAGCTATGTCGGCCGTTCGATTCAAGATAATACTGAGCGAGTGCCGTCAGTATTGGTTTCAGAGTTGATTGAGTACTGCCAGCAAAACTACTGTTTGAGTGAAGACCAAGCGCTACCAAGTGATGATTCTGGTATCAAGCTGACTCAAGCGATCAGTTTTGAACACACCATGACGCCATTTAGCCCGGCAGCCTTTACTAAAGGTGATTCAAGCCATGTGCTGAGTTACGCCAAAGAGTGGCTTCCTGCGGCTAACCGTTCCGGTGAACGCAGTGGTGAGTTCAACCGAGCATTGGACGACTATTTGTTGGGTGCAACGTATCCGTTAGAACTCGACTTGGTTGAGTTGCAGCGTTTCTGGCGCTTACCGGTGCAATACTTCTTTAATCGCCGTCTCAAAGTCGTGTTTGAACCGCCACTTCCTGTAATGGAAGACGATGAGCCATTCGTACTCAATGGACTAGAGAGCTTCCAGCTTAAAGATGCGTTGCTGCAAGTGTTGCTGGACCACCCAGAAGGTGCAGAGGAAGCGGTGCGACAGTTTGTCTCTGAGCAAAAAGCACAAGGTCGATTACCTGTTGGCGCCTTTGGTGACATCGAATTTGAAACCAATCGTGTTCAAGCGGAAGACTTAGCCAAAGAGATTAGATTTGTGAGCGGATCACCGCAGCAAGATCTCGAAGTGAATATCGAGTTTGACGTGTTAGGCGAAGGTAAGCCTGTTCGCTTGATGGGGTGGTTAACTCAAAACTATCAATCAGGTCTAGTGCGTTTCCGTAGCGGCAAAATACGCTCTCAAGATTACTTGGCTGCGTGGATTGATCATCTATCCTGCGCTGTTATGGGGCACGGAAAAACGACCCATATTATTGGCTACGACAGAAAAGAGGGCGTGGTTCATCAAACGCTACAACCTATCGGCGATGCGCAGCAAGCGAAGAGTATATTAGCTGAGTTAGTACGACTGTTTTATCAAGGTATGACAGCGCCACTGCCTTACTTCCCGAAAACCGCATTAGCAGGTGTTGAAGCGGGCTTTAGCCGCGGTAAATGGGTCGATGATGAAGAAAAGTCACTCAAGAAAATGGCCGATACCTTTAACGACAGCTTCGCCTTTACGGGCGAGGGCAGAGATACCTACATCTCACGAATTTGGCCTAAGTGGGATGATGAACTGGCTGCTCAATCACGTATGTACTCGACACTTGTGTTGCAGGCGGCAAGGTTGGCTGCAGCCGATCTGGAAGATCAGGAGTAGGTGGCTGTGATCGACAAGATCAATAGCGAGTGCGCTGAATTAATGAAAGACAAAAGAGAGTCGCTGGTAAGAGTTTGGTACGCTTGCTTTCAAGATGAAGGGAATCAAGGTGAATTGAAGCAAGGTACAGGAAATAAAGTGGCCGCCAGTAAATCATTATTAGTGTAGGGCGTTCGCTGTACGGCCACAGGTCAGAGGGACCATTATTCTGTGGTTCAAAGTAACGCCGTAAAGTACAAAACTCATAGGCGCTCCTGAACTCGTGGGCGCATAGTAGCGAGGCGATCTGAATTGATCCGTGAGAGAGATCGCACTAACTATTAACAAATCAGCGTAGGACGTAAATTGAATGACGTTTTCCACGCTAGGTCACATTTATAGCAATAGTCACATTTTTAACAGACTCATCTATCAAAAGGCAGTAAGGCATGACGACCATAAGCAGTGTTCAGGTAATCGCTCCACAGACACTCGATACCATGACGTTTCCACTTCATGGCGCGCGTTTAATTGAAGCATCGGCGGGTACTGGTAAAACATTCACCATTGCTGGCTTGTACTTGCGCCTACTGCTCGGGCACGGCACTGCTGCGCCGCAAGGTGATCTGACGGAAGCTACACGACACCATGAGCCACTAACTGTAGACCAAATTCTGGTGGTGACCTTTACTGAAGCGGCTACGGCCGAGCTGCGGGATCGTATTCGTGCGCGAATCCATGATGCACGGATTGCGTTTGCACGTGGGCAAAGTGACGACCCAGTGATTGCGCCTTTGTTACAAGCCATCGATGATCATGCTGGCGCGGCGAAAACTCTGCTCAATGCTGAAAGGCAAATGGATGAGGCGGCGGTCTACACCATTCACGGTTTCTGTCAGCGCATGTTGACCCAAAATGCCTTTGAATCTGGAAGCCGTTTTGATAATGAATTTGTGACCGATGAAAGCCACTTGAAAGCGCAAGTAGTTGCCGACTATTGGCGTAAGCAGTTTTACCCGCTACCAATTCAACTCGCGGGCGAAGTACGCAATATTTGGGGTTCTCCCGCTTCTCTATTGGCTGACGTAAATCGTTATCTGACGGGTTCTCCACTAAAGCTAACCGTCGAAGCAATGTCGGGCGACCTGCAAACTCTGCACAATCAAAACCTAGATAAAGTGAAGCAACTTAAGGCGTTGTGGTGCGAATCCGAAGCGGACTTTTTGGTTTTGATTTCAGGTTCAGATGTGAACAAGCGTAGCTACACTAAGAAATCTTTACCGACTTGGTTAGAAGCCGTCACGGCATGGGCGCAGAGCGACACTCATGATTACCAGTTTCCAGATAAACTAGAGAAGTTCTCACAAGCCACGTTAATTGAAAAAACACCGAAAGGCACTGCACCTCAGCACGCCGTTTTCGAAGCGATTGAGGACTTCTTAAATTCTCCAGCAGATCTAAAAGCTCCATTGCTGGCGCATGCCATTACCCATTGCCGAACCATGTTAGCCAAAGCTAAACAGCAAAAGCAGTGGTTATCGTTTGATGATTTGTTGACTCAGTTATCCGCGTCCATTGATGTGGATGAGCAATCATTGCTAGTGGAGAGAATTCGAACCTTATACCCAGTGGCGATGATCGATGAATTCCAAGATACCGATCCGCTGCAATACAGTATTTTTAGCCGAATCTATTTAGATAACCCGCAATGCGGTCTGTTTATGATCGGTGATCCGAAGCAGGCTATTTACGGCTTCCGTGGCGCAGATATCTTTACCTACATTAAGGCAAGAAACCAAGTTAGTGCTCACTATACGTTAGGCACTAACTGGCGTTCGAGTGCTGATATGGTCAGCGCGGTAAACCAAGTGTTTATGAATTCGGATAGCCCGTTTATCTACGACCAAGACATTCCATTCTTACCCGTTGCTGCTAGCCCATCGGCTGACAAACGCCAATGGGTAATGAACGGAGAAACTCAGCACGCACTGACCTTTTGGCTTCAAGATGCTGAAGATAAGCCATTACCAAAAGGCGAATATCACAAAGCCATGGCCGAGGCGACAGCGAGTCAAATTCAAACCATTCTGACCGCTTCTCAAAATCAACAAGCCTATTTTGATAACGGCAAAAAACAACATGCCGTGAATGCGGGTGATATTGCTGTTTTGGTTCGAACCGGTAGTGAAGGTCGTCTGATCAAGAACGCGCTGTCTGAGCAAGGCATTGCGAGTGTCTACTTGTCGAACAGAGACAGTGTGTTCACCAGCTTGGTCGCACAAGATATTCAACGTTTGTTGCAGGCGGTGCTGACACCTGAAAATGACCGAGCATTACGCGCAAGTTTAGCGTCGGAATTGTTTGCTCTGGATGCCGCATCATTGGATGAACTCAACAACGATGAAGTGGTGTGGGAAAACGTCGTTAACGAGTTTAGAGAATATCGTAAGTTGTGGCTTCAGCGCGGCGTGTTGCCAATGCTTCGCAGCGTGATCAGTAAACGACATCTCGCGGAACGCTTACTGGAAGAAGAAAATGGTGAGCGCTCACTCACTGATTTAATGCACATTGGGGAGTTGTTGCAACAAGTAAGACAAGAACTCGATAGTGACTATGGCTTGTTGCGTTGGCTGGCTGAAGCAATCTCAGATGCACAAAATGGTTTAGGCGGTAGTGACGACGACATTCAACGCCTTGAATCAGAAAGAAACTTAGTTCAAATCGTCACTATTCATAAATCGAAAGGTTTGGAATATGATCTAGTATTCCTGCCGTTTGTGGCGAGTTACCGTGAAGCGAGTGAAGGTAAGTTCTACGACCATGATTCAGATACCACAGTGCTTGATATTACCGGTAGCGACAGTGCTTTAGCGCAAGCCGATAAAGAGCGATTGGCGGAAGACTTACGTTTGATTTACGTGGCGCTGACTCGTGCTGTTTATGGATGTTTCATTGGCATGGCACCGCTACGTAAAGGGCGTTCAACTAAAGAGCCAACTGGCGTTCACTTAAGTGCGATGGGCTACTTGGTTCAAAACGGACAAGAGCAAGGCATTGCTGAGTTGAATCAAGCTTTGTTAGCGATTGAGAGTAAGAATTCAAGCGTACTATTGTCTGAAACGCCTACCGCTCACGAGCACGTTTTTGTACAAGCAGAACAAGTGAGTGACGACTTACAGGCCAGTGAACTTAAGGCGTCAATCGACCGAGCTTGGCGTATCACCAGTTACTCAGGACTAGTCAAACAGGGCAGCCACGGAGCAAGCCATGATGCGACCATTGAGGTGTCTGGCTTTGATATTGATTCGGCGGATGAACAAGACGAGTCTGAGTTGATAGAACCTGAACGTTCTATATTCACCTTCCCTCGTGGCGCTCGTCCAGGTACCTTCTTGCACACCTTGTTTGAGGATGTTGAATTTACCGAGCCAGCAACCAGCGAGCATAACACGCAAGTAATCACTCACTTATTAGAGTCAGAGCAATACGAACTCGAGTGGCTACCCGTGCTTCAACAACTGGTCGATACGGTGCTGAACACCGCGTTGGATAGTAAAAATCTAAAACTTAGCGAGAAAGACTCAACGCAACGTTTAGTCGAGATGGAATTCTTGTTGCCGATCGAAGTATTAGCCGCATCTGAATTGAATCAAACCATTCAATATCACGATCCGTTATCAGCAAAAGCGGGTGACTTAGGTTTTCAAACTGTACAAGGCATGCTGAAAGGCTTCATCGATTTAGTGTTTGAGCATCAAGGAAAATACTATGTACTTGACTGGAAATCGAACCATTTAGGTGATGATGTTGCCGTCTACCATGGTGAAGCATTGAAATCGGCGATGGCCGACCACCGCTACGATCTGCAATATCAAATCTATGCGTTGGCATTGCACCGCTTCCTACGCAGTCGCGTTGCGGATTACAGTTATGACGAACATTTCGGTGGGGTTTATTACTTGTTCCTAAGAGGAATGGATGGCCAATCACAACAAGGTGTTTTCTCGGCTAAACCAACACTGGCTTTGCTCGATGAAATGGATCAATTGATTGACGGTAAAGTGATAGACAGACGTTCAGCACAATTGAATGACGATGAAACTGGACAGATGGGGCTTTTATAATGACAACGACCACTAATATGGAAACAGCGAACTCTGTAAAGCCAGTTTCACTTATCCCTGAACAGCTCATGGATGTATTAAAGTTCCTCGCTGATAAGGGATCAATTCGTCAGTTGGATTATCAGTTTGCCCGTTTTATTTCTCAGCAAACCATGAGTCATTCTCAACAGATTGGTTTTCTTGCTGGGGTGGTGAGCCATGAATTAGGCAAGGGGCATATTTGTACTCAGCTTATACAGCAACATACGATAGGCCCTGAACAAACGGCCGATCTTGCTCAGTTACTTGGGCTATACGGTGAAACGGCACTGCAACTGAACCAGAAACTGTTAGGTATTGATTGGGTGGCGGTACTTCAATCGTCCAATTTAGTTGGAACAACCAATGACTGTGTTAAGCCGCTGATGTTTGATGGACAGCGTGTCTACTTACAGCGTTATTGGAACTACGAAGTTGTGCTGGCAGACACGTTGAACCGTTTAAGTAAGCCGGTAGAATTCAATATTGAACAGAAAAAGGCGCTGACGGAAACACTCAATCAGCTCTTCGCACGCAGTTACCATTTTCTGTTTAATGCCTTAGCCAAGGCTGAAGCAAGCCAACACACCTCTCAGGTATTACGCCAACAACTGGTGTGTGACCATCTAGATATTGTGAATGAGCAAGTTCTAGATTGGGGCGCGATAGACCAAGCGATTGTTCAAGCTAAACAAGTGACCGATTTAGATGTGCTGGATAGTCTAGTGCCGTTATCTGTTTGTTTGAATTGGCAAAAAGTGGCGGCAGCGGTGGCGTTAAGTCGACGTTTTGCGGTTATTTCTGGCGGACCGGGCACCGGTAAAACGACCACGGTAACTAAGTTACTTTCGGCTATGGTTGAACAATCAATCAGCCAAGGTAAAACACCGACGATCAAGCTGGTGGCTCCAACAGGTAAAGCGGCGGCACGTTTAACTGAGTCGATTGGTAAAGCGATTGAACAACTGCCTTTAGCGCCTGAAGTAAAAGCCAACATACCGACGGAATCGAGCACTTTACACAGGTTGCTCGGCGCGATTCCTAATCGTGCTGAGTTTAGGCACAACCGACGCAATCCGCTTCACCTTGATATCTTAGTGGTGGATGAAGCTTCGATGGTCGATCTGTCGATGATGTATAAGCTGGTCGATGCACTTCCTGAACACGCAAGGCTGATTCTGCTTGGGGATAAAGATCAACTCGCTTCGGTAGAGGCAGGTGCTGTGCTCGGTGATATCTGTTCATTCAACTCTGCAGGGTACAGCACAGCGCAAGGCAACCTGATTGCGGAAATGACTGGTTTTGATGCGATAGCCAAACCCAGACAGGCCAAAGCTGGTTCGGTTAACGCTCCTGCGATTGCAGACAGCTTGTGTATGCTGCAGAAGAGTTATCGTTTCGATGCGCGTTCAGGTATCGGACAGTTGGCAAAAGCAATCAATAACGGCTCTGCTAAGCAGGTCGATCAAGTGTTTGCTAAAGGGTTTGAGGATATAGAAAATCATCCCCTATCGAGTGACAGCTATAACTTGATGCTGCGTACTTTAGTCAATGAGTATGGTGCGTATCTGAACCGAATGAACGTGCCGTTAGAAGAATTAGAAACTCAGGAAGCGCGAGCTAAATCGGTGCTCGACTTGTTCAGCCAATGTCGATTGCTGTGTTCCATTCGTGAAGGTGACTTTGGCGTTAAAGGCCTCAACCACAGAATCGAAAGGGCACTTGCCGCCAGACGTTTGGTGAACCCACACAACGATGAGTTGTGGTATCACGGACGTCCTGTAATGGTAACGCGTAACGATCATGGTTTGGGTTTATACAATGGTGATATTGGTATATGTATGCTTGAATCTGATTCGAGTCATTCTGATACAGCACCTAGATTGAAGGTCTATTTTGAATTGCCCGATGGCAGCGTGAAAGCGGTGTTGCCAAGCCGAGTGCCCGATCATGAAACGGCTTATGCGATGACGATACACAAATCGCAGGGTAGTGAATTTGATCTGACCTTAATGATCTTGCCGCCAGATTTCAGCCCTATTTTAACGCGAGAGCTTATCTATACTGGTATTACACGTGCGAAGAAACGACTGATGATGTTCAGTGATACGAATGTATTGAAGCGTGGTATTAAGGTAAAAACAGAGCGAGTGAGTGGTTTAGGCAGTCGCTTAACCAGCTAACGAAGATAGATACTTGGCGAAAGTGTTTAGGGGAGTCAAGTGACCAAATTGCAGGGGATAGCGTATACATAAAGCAACCCTCCTTGGTTGCTTTGAGCGTTATTAGGAATCAGAGCCTAAAAACGCTCGAGTAAACGATATATGGTTTATCTTGTACTTTGCTTGGCAATTTAAAATAAACTCTTTAAGGTTCTCGCTCACAGGGAACACGCAGTGTACGTCTAGCCCTTCTAAGAATTGGTTGTCGGCCATATCCCAAAAACTTTGCAGCGAGTTACAAACAATGGTTCTCATATCAATGTTGCTCTTTTTGCTGTTTATATCAACGAGCAAAGCTATTCCTAGCGTGCTGACCGTCAACGGGTATAGCAATCCGTGCAGTGACCACCTTAATTAACTCGATACGACTATCAAGATGGTAATTCCAATTAAAATTATTTGTTAATATCATTAAAGCGGCTAAATACTATACAATTATTCGTGTGACTGAAAGTGCATATTTGTTAAAAATTGCACAGCAAACGATTACATTTGCAATTATTTTAATGAGAAAGTGTGATTGGTGTCTGAAAGTTTTACTGAACGTCTAATGCTAGAATTTTTGAATTCCGTTGATAGTTGTATAAATTTTGTTTCTTCATCGGCAGCTCGTCGACACCTATTTCGTAAAACCCTTGTTCACGGAACCAATGTAGGCTGTGTGTGGTAAGAACAAAGATCTGGTCGATATCGCGCGACTTCGATTGATGACGCATGTAATCCAGTAGTAATTGGCCACGGTTTCCATCTCGATAGTCAGGGTGGATAGCAACACAGGCCATCTCTGCCATGTGATCTTCTGGGTAAGCATACAGTGCAGCACAGCCAATAATCAGCCCGTCTTTCTCGATAATAGTAAAGCGATGGACTTCTTGCTCTAACTGCTCTCTTGAACGACGAACGAGGATGCCTTGTTCTTCAAGCGGGCGAATGAGGTCAAAGATACCACCGATATCATCAATCTGAGCTTGTCTTACTTGTTCGGCACTCGCCATTACTACTTGGGTTCCAATACCGTCGAAAGAGAACAGCTCTTGGATCAATGCGCCATCCACTTTGTAGCTGATTAAGTGACAGCGAGGCACTCCTGCGTGGCAAGCGGAGATAGCTCCCTTTAAAAAGCGTAGTGTTCCCGTGCTCATATCTTCGGTCGGATTCTGAGACTCCGTTAAGCGTTCTAGGATTTGTTTAGCGTCTTTAGGGAACAGTTCGGCGAGTACATTACCGCTTTCGTCGGTTACCCCTTGTTCGGAGCAAAATCCAATCAGCTTGTCTGCCTTTAAGCGAATCGCGACTTGTGTTGCGACTTCTTCAGAAAGCAGGTTAAAACTTTCTCCTGTCACGGAGCTAGCAATTGGACCTAACAGGACAATAGAGCCTTGATCAAGTGTGCGATTAATCCCTTCGATATCGATTCGACGAATACGTCCGCTGTGGCAATAATCCGTACCGTCATCTACGCCTAGCGGCTGAGCCGTAATGAAGTTACCACTCATCACATTCAGTTGAGTGCCTGCCATTGGGGTGTTATTAAGGCTCATCGAAAGACGAGCTGTAATAGCCAGCTGTAATTGACCTGCGGCTTGCATCGCTACCCCTAAAGAATATTCGTCAGTGACTCTAATGTTCTTATGGTAAGGCGTATGGCAATCTTGCTTTGCTAGCAGCTGATTTATCTGTGGTCTTGCCCCGTGAACGAGAACAATCTTGACTCCTAGGCTGTGGAGTAGGGCTATATCACTAATAATGTTGCCGAAATTTTTGTCAGCAACAGCTTCGCCTCCTAGCATAATGACCATGGTTTTGCCACGGTGAGCATTTACGTAAGGTGTTGATTGTCTGAAGCCTTTTACTAGCGCTGTACTTCTTAATTTCACAGAACAAGTCCATTTTGTTTATTTATTCGCTAATTTAGCATTTAAATTCAAATTTAAACAACATGTTTTTGGAATAAAGCGCAAACTATTCTCATCGAGACTTCATTATACAAACGGTCTCAGTGTAGAATATATACAGCATCTTTATGAGTAGTAACCGAATGCAGCAAGCGCCAGCAAGAAAGAACAAGATCGATGAGATAACGGAAAACCTTTACAGCGAAGCAGAACAACGCAATCAGTCTAAATTGAAGCGTAAGATCATCGAACGTTGCTTGATGGTATTGGCCCTAGTGGGTTCATTTGCTGTGGTTTCTTTATTCAGCGATGTGCTTTCACGAGTACAAGATGCAGCAACGCCTGACCACTTGTTGTATGGCACTTGGGTAGAGCAGGACGTTGCACATTATGTAACGGACGAATTTGTGCTCAATGCCAATGGTGTGTCAGTACGAGGATCTGTTGTGTCGACTAGTTTTGATTTCGATGGGAACTACTTCGAATATAAGACGGGAGATAGAGCCTATCGTTTTCGTATCACTAACTCTGACAACACAGAGATGGTGCTCGATTCAGACGCTCACTATAATCCTGTCTTCCGTCTTAAGGGACATATGGTTAATTCAGTTCGATAGGTTATCTTACTGTAAACTCTTACAATCTAAGATTGTGTTATCTGACCGTTTTTGTCATCCTCGATGCATAGAATTTTTAGGATGACTCTTGTGATTAAAAAATGGCTTCCCCTTGTTGCTGCCTCTTTACTATTTGGCTGTGCTCAACCCACCGATCGTGCTCAACAACACTTTGATGATGAATTTCCTCGTACCTTAAATAAGGTCGATCAGGTTGAATCCAACAAACCAAGAGACTACACCGCATTTGCAGAACAAGCTGAGATGGTGGTTTCTAAATCTCCTTCAATGGCTAAGATCTATGAACCGTTGTATCAGCAACTCAATGAGTGGGCGATGCTGAGTGGCGATCCTAGCGAATTAGCTAATTTCGGTGTTCAAACCGCTCAACTTGGTGGTGGCGATAAGCAAGGTAATGTTTTGTTTACTGGTTACTTTTCTCCAGTCATAGAATTACGCCATGAAGCGAACGAAGAATATCAATTTCCTGTCTATGGGCTCCCTGATTGCGGTAAAGAGTGTCCCACTCGCGAAGAAATCTACAATGGTGCGTTGGATGGGCAAGGCCTTGAACTTGGCTATGCAGCAAACCGTATCGACCCGTTTATGATGGAAGTGCAAGGTAGTGGCTTTGTGCATTTTGGTGACGACGACACGCTCAAGTACTTTGCTTATGCAGGAAAGAACAACAAAGCTTATGTGAGTATTGGTCGTGTATTGATCGATAGAGGCTTGGTTCCTCGTGAAAAAATGTCACTGAAAGCAATCAAAGAGTGGGTATTGGCGAATGAGCCTGAAGTGGTAAAAGAGCTACTTGAACAAAACCCTTCTTTTGTATTCTTTAGTTCTAGAGCAGATTTGTCGGTAATGGGAAGTGCTGGTATTCCATTGTTACCAATGGCTGCCGTTGCTGGAGATCGTTCGATATTACCTATGGGTACACCTATTTTGGCTGAGGTTCCATTGTTGAATGCCGATGGCACGTGGAGCGGCGCGCACCAACTAAGATTGTTACTGGTTTTGGATACGGGCGGCGCAGTTAAGCAGAACCATTTAGATCTCTACCATGGTATGGGGCCAAGAGCGGGTACTGAAGCGGGTCACTATAAGCACTTTGGTCGTGTATGGAAACTTGGTTTAGATGGTAGCGCAACCGAAGCGCCTTGGGCTTTGCCTCCTGAAAAGATCGAGTAAAGCCTAATAGAATAGGGTTGTTAAAGTGATTCGCTAATCCCCTAGACTTTTTATTCAAGAGTGCGTATAAAACGCACTCTTTTCTTTTTCTCAGAAATAAATTGGCGGCAACAATGCGTGAATTGACCACTCCTGCTTCAGAAAACTATGACCAACGATTTGGTGGCACTCGTCGCCTGTATGGCAATAGTGAAGTCGACATACTTAGAGCTGCACACGTGTGTGTGATCGGTATTGGCGGTGTAGGTTCATGGGCTGTTGAAGCACTTGCTCGTACTGGTTTAGGTGAGCTGACTTTGATCGATATGGATGATGTGTGCGTGACCAACATTAACCGTCAGATTCATGCTATGTCGGGTACTGTCGGTAAGAGCAAAATCGAAGTGATGGCAGAGCGCGTCAAGCTGATTAACCCTGATTGCAAAGTTAACCTGATTGATGACTTTATCGGCCCAGACAATCAGGCTGAATACCTATCGAAAGAGTTCGACTTTGTTCTCGATGCGATTGATAGCATGAAAGCTAAGGCTTCGCTGTTGGCATATTGCCGTAGCAACAAAATTAAGGTGATCACCACCGGTGGTGCGGGTGGCCAAGTCGACCCGACTCAAATCAAAGTGGCTGATCTGACTAAGACGATTCAAGATCCGCTAGCGAAGAAGCTAAAAGATACCCTTCGTCGTCATCATAATTTCCCTAAGAATCCAGCACGTAAGTTTGGTATCGATTGTGTGTTCTCAACTGAACAGCTGAAATACCCTCAAGCTGACGGCAGTGTCTGTGCTGCGAAAGCGACAGCAGAAGGTCCAAAGCGCATGGATTGTGCGACGGGTTTTGGCGCGGCAACGGTTGTAACGGCGACGTTTGGTTTTGTGGCGGTTTCACGTATTGTAGAAAAGCTGATTCAAAAGCACGCTAAGTAACGTCCTTTACTCAATTAACAATCGACTGGATATTAAAATGACCACATTCCCAAGCTCTCCATTTGGCACTGAAATTACCAGTGATGATATTGTCGCGAAGATGCAGACATTCAGCGGCTGGGAAGACCGTTATCGTCAAGTCATTCAATGGGGTAAGAAACTGCCAACGATGCCTGATGAACTGAAAAGTGAGCAGGTGATTGTCTCTGGCTGTGAAAGCCAAGTGTGGTTGGTTTCTCAGAATATCGATGGTGTTTGGCACTTTTGTGCTGATTCTGATGCGCGTATCGTTCGCGGTCTGATTGCATTAGTAATGGCTGCGTATGATGGAAAAACATCAGAGCAGGTTCAAGCGTTCGATATTGATGGTTACTTTGAACAAATCGGTCTAATTACCCACCTTAGCCCATCTCGCGGTAATGGATTAAAAGCGATTGTTGAGCAAATCAAGAACCTCGCTAACTTGTAATTGTCTCCATACATTTTTATCGTAGTGCTTTAAAGAGATTCCAGATACTTCGTTCCTCAGTTCTGGAATGACGATTTCTAACTGTATTTCGTCATTCCCTAAAGCGACGAAGGAGCGTAATAGGGAATCTCGTTTGGATAGTTTGCTGTTAGAGATTCCAGATATTTCGTTCCTCAGTTATGGAAGGACGAATTCTAACTGTATTTCGTCATTCCCTAAAGCGACGAAGGAGCGTAATCGGGAATCTCGTTTGGATAGTTTGCTATTAGACATTCCAGTTACTTCGTTCCTCAGTTCTGGAATGATGACTGCTAATTGAGTCTCGCCATCCCCTAAAGCATATCAACGGCTTTTTCTATCGCCGCTACGAGCTTTTCAACATCATCCATGTTGTTGTAAATACCAAATGAAATTCGAACCGTTCCTTTCACATTAAGTGCATCCATTAATGGGTGAGCACAATGATGTCCTGCACGTACTGCGATACCTTGCTGATCCAGTAGAGTCGCTATATCTTGATGGTGAACACCATCCATCACAAAAGTAATCACACTTGCGTTAGGTTGATACCCTAAAATCTGAATGTCATCCAGTTTACTGAGCGCAAGATAAGTCTCGTGTTGCAGCTGGTGGATATGATTTTCGACATCTTGCTGTGCAAAACCACTCAACCATTCTATTGCGGTGCTTAAAGCAATAGCGCCAGCGACATTGGGTGTGCCTGCTTCGAACTTGCCAGGCAGTTCAGAAAAAGTAGTGCCAGAGAAAGAGACGCGCTCAACCATTTTGCCACCGCCATGCCAAGGTGGCATCGCCTCGAGCAATTCCAGTTTGCCATAAAGCACACCAATACCTGCAGGGGCATAGAGTTTGTGCCCAGAGAACACGTAGAAATCTGCACCTAAAGCCGCTACATCAACAGATTCATGAACAATACCTTGCGCGCCATCGACCACAACAATGGCATTCATCGTGTGTGCTTTCTCTATCACTTGTTCAATCGGCTGACGAGAACCCGTCACGTTGGTTATCTGAGCCAGAGCAACAATCTTGGTTCGTTCATTTAAGAGCATATCAAACGCAGTTAGGTCAAATTCGCAATCCGATGTCATTGGTACTTTTATGACTTTAGCGCCGGTTTGTTCTGCCACAATTTGCCAAGGCACGATGTTGGCGTGATGCTCCATTTCACTCACTACGATCTCATCGCCAGGTTGAAGCGTACTTCTTGCGTACGTTTGAGCAATGAGGTTAAGTGCTTCGGTGGCACCGCGAGTCCAGATAATTTCCTTTGAAGACGTAGCGCCAATAAACTGAGCGACCTTGTCTCTTGCTGCTTCAAATTGACTGGTTGCTTGCGCGGTTAAGCTGTGGCTACCACGGTGAACATTGGCATTTTGCTTAGAGTAATATTGGCTAATGGCATCAATAACCACCTGAGGTTTTTGCGTCGTTGCCGCGCTGTCTAAGTAAATCAACGCTTGTTGGTTGACGATTTGTGATAGCGCAGGAAACTGCTCTCGGATGTGATTGATATCAAGCATCTATTCTTACCTAAAATCTTGGAAATTGGTGCTAGCGTTACGCTGAGCGGTATCGTTATTTTATCGCGACTTGTTAAGCGTTGCTGACTAATCTTGATGATTCCAGCTATTTTCTCGTTCTTTAACCATTGCGAGCAGCTTTTGGTTAGTGGGTAGTTCTATTTGATGCTTGAGTGCGGTCTTTATAAGGTGCCCGGTAATGAAGTCGATCTCAGTCTTTCGTTGATAAAACATATCTTGCTTCATTGAAGAGTTGTTCTGTGCTGTGGCGTGAATAACCTTGTTGACGCTTGCTTCTAATTCATCAAATGAACAAGTAATACCTTCCACTTGCATTACTTGCGTGAGTTCGTGAATGATGGAATTTAGCGTCTCGCTGAAGCGTTGATCGGCGAGCTCCCCATTCTTAATCTGTTCTAATCCAGTCAGTGGGTTGATAGCACAATTGATGGCGAGCTTAGTCCAAAGTGCCGTTTTTATCTTAGGGTTCCAGTTCACGCTGGGTAGGGCGTGTTCCAACACATCAACTAAGAAAGTGCATTGCTGACCTTTGAGGTTAAAAGCCCCGAGTTGAGTTTGACCCAGTCCAGTGTGGGATACATTGTTGCGGTCGGGTTTAAAAGCTGCTTGGGTGGTGGTCGCCAATACTACCGGATGAGCATCAATTTGAGTGGCTATCTCGTCTACTGCTCCCATTCCGTTGTGCATGAACATAAGAATGGTGTCAGGGTCGAGATATTGAAGTAACGGAGTGGTGGCTTCTTCTACTTGCCAAGCCTTGACTGTGAAGATAACCAAATCACTCGTTGATAGCTCGTCGATATTGTTATTGCTGAAGGAAAGTAAAATTTTCTCATCAAGCGATAGGTCAATTGAGGTTTCAGGGGAGCGACTCCACAAAGAGACATTATGACCCGCTTGAAGTAGTTTTATGGCCCACAAAGAGCCAATAGCCCCAGGCCCAACAATCGTGATGTTCACAGCAATACCGAGATAAGAAAGTGATGCTGCAAGGATAGCGAGGCATTAAATGAAAGCAATAAAAAATGGCACCCGAAGGTGCCATTTAGGGAAATATTTCTTAGAAGTTCGATTAGAACTTGTAAGTAACTGCAACGTAGTGACCGAAGCCTGAAGACTTAAGTGCATTGCTATCTTTGATGCCGTAGATGTCTTTGTAGCCTTTGAGGCCGTAACCTACTGCGAAGCGATCTGAGTGCCAGTAAATACCGTTGTACATTGCACCACCATTGCTAGCCGAAGCGTATTCGTCTTTCATATCAAATTGGTAGTCGATGTAGCCTTGGTATGAGATGAACGAACCGTTCTCGAAGAAGTAGAATGGTTTGAACCAGTTTGCAGAAATTTGGTAGCCGTTCCAGTCTTTTTGGTTTGAGTCGTAAGTGCCGTAAAGGTTAACGCCTACTTTACCAAACCAAGGAACCATTACGTCAGAGCCAAGACCCACTTTTTGAGTGTTAACGCCAGAGTTACCGCCCCACTCTATAAGCGTAGAAACATAAAGTTCTTCAACAGGACCGAAAGACAGATCTTTGCCCGTTAGGGCGTCAAGAGACATACGAGGCGCAAACTTCATGAAGATTTTTTCTTGACCATCTTTATCGCTACCTGGATCAGACGTTAGGTTGAATACATCAACGTAACCGTAAAGGTCGAAGATTCCAGAGCGACCACCAAATTCCATCTCTAAGTAATCATGAGTTGATTCGCCTGGAAGCTCGTCAATCGCACCCATAAGGTTAAATTGCATCCATTTATAGTCGTTTTTATGGATGTCGCCGTCAGAATAATCTGCTGCCATTACTGGAGCAGAAGTTGCTGCAAGTAGGCCAAGAGTTAAAAGTGATTTACGCATAATGGAACTCTCTATATTTGAAATAAGTAACCCGCAAACTTGTAAGTGTTTACGTTGTCCGAATGCCGAGCATAATAGCGATTTTGTTCTCAAATAAAAGTGAGACAGAGTGAAAACTACAATTATTAAAGTGAAGCCGATCACACTAACGATCTAAATGACGGAACTTTAAGATAGCAATGCATCTTGATGCACCATAAATTCTATTGATTTTGTGAAATTCGGTTATTTTGTGGGGGAATTGCTGAAATACCGTTCTAAGCAAACGATTCTACTGAATAGAGTGACATGCATATCAAAATCAACAGTATTCTTTTCTAAGCTTTTTCTTCCTCAAAATGAGGTAAATCGTCCGTCTCGTTTTCTTTGCTTTGAGCTATTTTTGATCGACGTTGTACTGAAGTTAGAATCATTTGATGAAGAGTTTTCATGGAGAGGTAATTGGGGTAATCGAGCTTTGTTGTTTATTTATAGAAAGAGATTGTTCTTTGCTCTAAACATGGAAAGAATTTTTGAGAGTTTGCAATTGATGATTTGGTGGGAACTGAGTTCCACTTAACCGTGACTGGTACAATAGATTTGCGGTTTCGTCTCTGCCATCAGAAAGTAAAAAAGGGTAGTTTGACGCTACCCTTTTTTTACTATTCTTGATGGTTTTTGGCTTTTTCTAATAAATCAGTGAAAAAGTGGCGTAATGAATAGAGCATGATCAAACTCGGAATCACCATTAATGCTGTCAGTATGAAGAAAGTCGACCAGTCATTGAGGTAATCAACGACTTCACCGCTGAATGATGCCAGTGTTGTCCGACCTAAATTTCCCAATGATGCAAGCAGAGCGTATTGGGTTGCAGAGAATGCTTGGCCAGTTACCGTTGTCAGGAAAGAAACAAATGCAACGGTTGAGAAGGCAGATGTGAAGTTATCAACCATCAGCGTGGCTAAGAACAGATGCTCATTTGGACCAACTTGGGCGATCCATGCGAACATTAGATTACTGGCTGCCATTGCGATACCGCCGATCATTAACCCGCGAACTATACCAAATTTAACATTGACCATACTGCCAATTAAGGTGAATAACATAGTTAATCCCCAACCGATTAATTTAGAGTAGTAACCGATTTGCTCGTTAGAGAAGCCAATTTCTTTATAGAATGTGATCGACATTCTTCCCAAGAAGGCTTCGCCTATCTTAAATAGAAAGACGAAAAGTAACAAAGTTAGAGCGACTCTAAATCCATTGCGTTTGAAGAAGTCTAGGAAGGGTTCTGCGACTGTCACGGTAAGCCAGACAGCAATAGGGTTACCTACTATTTGACGATGACGGCGTTCGGCTTCTGCTTGTAAGCTATCTCGTTTCGTTTTTGGTTCGCCAACGAGTAATGTGAACAACATTAGAATTGCGACAATACCAGCCATACCATAGTAAACACCATTCCAGCCAACTGAATCAGCATTTATGAAGGCAAGATAACCGGGTAGCGAATAGCCTGTCCACCAACCTATAACTGTCATAGCAGAAGCTTGAGGCAGTTTAGATGACTCTGACTTTGGAAATGTATCAATTCGAAAGGCATCGATCGCAATATCTTGAGTCGATGAAGCAATCGCTATGCCTAAAGCTAACATCGAAGCTAGAACAAGATCATCGGCTGGGTTTACTCCAGCAATGAAGAGCGTGCAGATCAATACAGCGCTTTGACACAAAAATATCCAACTACGCCGCTGGCCTAATATCGCATGTAGGATTGGTAGTTTGACTCGGTCTACCAGGGGAGCCCATAGAAAGTTAATGGCATAGACGGCAAATACGCTACCAAAATAGCCAATAGCAGCTCTTGTTAAACCTGCATCTTTTAGCCAACCGGACATATTGGAGCCAATAAGAACCCATGGGAAGCCACTTGAACAGCCTAACATAAACACCCAAAGTAGACGTTTATCTAGGTAGCTGCGAAAAGTCTGCATCCAAGAAAGAGAGGGAGAGCCTGATGACATGGGGCGTCCTTGTATAGAAAAACGCCCTTAAGAGGTTAAGGGCGCTGTATGAGATTACTTAAGAAGTGTTACTTTGTTGATGATGATAGGGTCTATTGGGATGTCTGACATACGGCCCATTCGCTTAGTCGGAATGGTAGCCATCTTTTGTACAACATCAAATCCCTCAGTCACTTTACCAAATACAGCGTAACCAGGATTAGCGCCTTTCGCGTTTAAGAAATCATTGTCAGCAAAGTTAATGAAGAACTGACGAGTCGCAGAATCAGGCGCATTAGTGCGAGCCATAGCGATCGTTGCTGTATCATTCTTTAGACCGTTACTGCCTTCGTTTTTGATAGGGGTATAAGTCGCTTGTTGATTCATATCTTGATCGAAGCCACCACCTTGAGCCATAAAGCCAGGAATAACTCGGTGGAAGATAGTGCCTTCATAGCTGCCGTCTTCAACGTATTTTAGGAAGTTCTCAGCGCTAATCGGTGCTTGTTCTTGGTTAAGCTCAATAGTGAAGTTCCCTAACGTTGTTTTCACGTTCACCTTAGGACCAGCCCAAACGCTCACGCTCACCAGAATTAATGCGATAGAAGTAAGGATACGGCTCATTAGAAACGTTCCTTCATGTAAGTTTGTAGCTCTTGGTCGTTAGCAATCTCAGTAAGTACTAAGTTGAGCACATCATTAAGGACCATTGAGATGTCGTCGTTTGAAGCGCTTAACGCACCAGTTCGAACGGCTGTACCATTGAATGTCTTAACCAGTTTTCCTTCAGGTGTCTCAGCGGTTACTTCAAGTGTCACTTTACCGTCCATTTGGTTTTCCATAATGGTGTGTTCTACGGTAACGAGTGCTTCTTGAATCTCTAAAACAATCGAGTTTTCACTGTTTACGCTTGCACGGAAACCTTGAGAGTCCAGCTGTTTTGCTAGCGCGTTTTCTAGAGAAATACGCATGTTTTGCTTAGCGTGAATTGGCTGAATATTTGAACGGCCGCTATCAACCAATGCTACATATTGAGCAGCACGGACATCTTTACTTGTGAGCGTGTATGTTTTGCCTTGTACAAGGTTGCTTGAGCTTAGTGAAGCTTCTGGCATTATGTTGATCTGTTCTTGCTGAGGGGCTGAACATGCCGTCAAAGCCATAATAGAAGCAGCCAAAATCAGTTTTTTCATTCCTTTATCCTTTCTAAATTCACACCAGAAGCTCGGTATTTTAAATTTTTGTGAAGTCGTTTCTGCTTATTTATTAAAATTCGCAGGTTCTCTTGTTGCCTGTAATATCTCAAATTTTTGGTTTAGTTCAAGCGTTTCAACGTTCGCTTCACCAAATAATCTTGCGAGTTTTACATCGTATCCGAGGTGTCGGTTACCAATAACAATTAATTTTCCGCCATTGCTAAGAACATGCTTCGCATCACAGAACATTTGCCATGCAATGTGATCAGTAATCGCTTGTTGTTGATGGAACGGAGGGTTACACATCACTAAGTATGTGCTGTTTTTCTTAAAGCCATCTAAACAGTTGTTAGCAATGAATTGGAAGTTACCTTCTTCACCAAGGTTATCCTTGACGTTTTGTCGTGCTGATTCAACGGCCATAAAACTCTCATCCACACAGGTGATACGAGCTTTGGGATTCAATTGTCCTGCTTTTACACTCAATACACCGTTGCCACAGCCTAGGTCGATAATATGACGTAGCTCAGGATCTTGAGGTATGTGCTCTAGCATATAGCGAGCGCCTTGATCGAGTGCTTCCCCTGAGTAAACATTCGGTAAATTTTTCAATCGGATATCTTCACCGTCTACATCCCATTCAACAAAAGGCTCTACCGTTTGAATTGGCTGGCAGTTTGGAGATGAGAAGACTAAGCGGTGTTTTTTCTTCGCTAGTGATGTTTTGGTTTCGCCTAGGTATTTTTCGAACAGGTTAAGCGTAGAGGTGTGAATCTCTTTTACCTTGTTGACGCCGATCACTTGGCAGCCTTCAGGCAATGCTTGGCGTAGCTGACTTAACTGCCATACAAGGTGGCGGTTGGTTTTTGGTAGCTGCATGATCACAAGGTCTATACCGTGTGGGATAGCATCCATTGTGTTTAAAAAGTTGACTCGATTACATTGATTTCGCTGTAAGTTTTTTAGCGCACCGCGATGAGAGATAAATGAGTCGCTCATCATGGTGACATCATGATCTTTCGAGAACCAAGCAGATAGAGCACCAAAGCTGTCGTTCATGATCAGTATGTGTTTGCCAGGTTCAAGGTTCATCTCTTCAACATGACTGAGCAGGTATTCGTCGCCCGCATCCCAAGCTTGAAGGGTTTCATTTGAACGTTTAGGGAAACGATGTAAGGTCAAAGTTCTATCGTGAAGGGTAAGTTCGGTTTTCATTGCTTGAGGTGCTTATATAAGAAATAACAAAGATATTGTCTCAAATGCAGGCTAAACAAGATAGAAAAAACTCCATTAAACCGGAGTGGTTCGCAATGAAATACTCAGACAGTCGACCCGTTAAGGTTTATACTCAGCAACATATAATGCCAATACGTTACTAAGGAATCACAATGATCCAAGAAGTTATCGAAACAAAATTGCACAATGAGTTTTCACCAAGTCATTTAAACGTGGTGAATGAGAGCTATATGCACAATGTTCCGGCTGGTTCTGAAAGTCATTTTAAAGTGATTGTTGTCAGCGATGTGTTTGAAGGTTTGCGTCTTATTGCTCGTCATCGAGCGGTCAATAAAGTACTTTCAGAAGAGCTAGCGAATAATATTCACGCCCTGTCCATTCACACTTATACAAAAGATGAATGGATGAAGCAGCTAGATAACGTGCCAGATAGCCCAATGTGCATGGGTGGTGGTAAGTCATAGAACTTAGCTATAAAAAAGAGGCGGCAATACCGCCTTTTTTGTTGCCAAATATCTCTGTTTTTCGTTGTTATATCACTCAAATTGATGGTAAATCGAACGGCTAAAAATACCTACAATGAGTAATGTTTTTATTAACAGTGTTTCAACATAGTTCGTAAAATATGAGTTTGTGACAGAGTATTAATCTCTTGTTTAAAACATGATTCAAAAGCCATTTTATCTGTGCGGCCCGTCAAATTTATACATATTTGAGAGTCCATATGCTTCAAATCTCACCAAATAAAGGCCGTATTCAAGTTATTGGTCATGGCATCAAGTTATCAAAAAATGCTAGTATACGGCACCTGATAAATCTCACATGATTTATGTGATGAGTTTATTAAGATAATGTTGCGATTTTGGTGCCTCAAATTTACCAAAACCGGACACAGTAATGTCGTGTCTAAGGGCGATTTAAAACGTCCCGAATTTACGCAATTAAAAGAATCTTTTTCCCGATAAAGTAGTGCAAGTGCGTATGATTACAATAAATAAGGGTTTGGACCTTCCTATTGCAGGAACTCCATCCCAGGTGATTAATGATGGTAAGTCCATCACTAAAGTCGCCTTGCTTGGCGAAGAGTACGTTGGTATGCGTCCTACGATGCATGCTCGCGTTGGTGATGAAGTGAAGAAAGGCCAAATTCTTTTTGCAGATAAAAAGAACCCAGGTGTTGTATTTACTTCTCCAGCAAGCGGTAAAGTTATTGAAGTGAACCGTGGTGCTAAGCGTGTTCTTCAATCAGTAGTGATTGAAATAGCAGGCAATGAGCAAATCACGTTCAATAACTATGAAGCCAACCAACTAGCAGGTCTTGACCGTGAAACGGTTAAAACTCAGTTAGTTGAGTCTGGCGCATGGACCGCTTTGCGAACTCGTCCGTTCAGCAAGGTTCCAGCCATTGATTCTGAAACTCAGGCTATTTTTGTAACTGCTATGGATACGAATCCGTTAGCAGCTGAGCCAGAATTAATCATTAACGAGCAGTCTGATGCTTTCGTTGCTGGTTTAGATCTTCTTTCAACATTGACTAACGGCAAAGTGTACGTTTGTAAAAAAGGCACTAGCTTGCCTCGTTCTGCTCAGTCTAACGTTGAAGAACATGTTTTTGATGGCCCACATCCTGCAGGTCTTGCAGGCACGCATATGCATTACCTTTACCCGGTAAATGCACAAAATGTAGCGTGGAGCATTAACTACCAAGATGTTATCGCATTCGGTAATCTTTTCCTTACTGGTGAGATTCATTCTGAGCGTGTTGTTGCTCTGGCTGGCCCAGTGGTTAACAACCCACGTCTAGTTCGTACTCTAATTGGTGCTAGCCTTGAAGAGTTAACAGACAGTGAGTTAATGCCTGGCGAAGTTCGTGTGATTTCTGGTTCTGTACTCACGGGTACTAAAGCAACAGGTCCGCATGCTTTCCTTGGTCGTTACCATCAGCAAGTTTCTGTTCTACGTGAAGGTCGTGATAAAGAGCTATTCGGCTGGGCTATGCCTGGTAAGAACAAGTTCTCTGTTACTCGTGCATTCCTTGGTCACCTGTTTACAGGTCAGTTGTTCAATATGACAACGACAACAAATGGCAGTGATCGTTCGATGGTTCCAATTGGTAACTATGAGCGCGTAATGCCTCTAGATATGGAACCTACATTGCTACTTCGTGATCTATGTGCAGGCGATATTGATAGTGCTCAAGCACTAGGTGCGCTAGAGCTAGACGAAGAAGATGTAGCATTGTGTACCTTTGTATGTCCAGGCAAGTACGAGTACGGTCAACTACTTCGTGAATGCCTAGATACGATTGAGAAGGAAGGGTAATTTTCATGGGCCTTAAAAAGTTTCTTGAAGACATCGAGCATCATTTTGAGCCAGGTGGTAAACACGAAAAGTGGTTTGCGCTTTATGAAGCAGCAGCGACAGTGTTCTACACACCAGGTCTTATTACAAAGAAAAGCTCGCACGTTCGTGATAGCGTTGATTTAAAACGTATCATGATCATGGTTTGGTTCGCAGTATTCCCAGCAATGTTCTGGGGTATGTACAACGCGGGTGGTCAAGCTATCGCAGCACTTAACCATATGTACGCAGGCGCTGAATTAGTTTCTGTTATCGATGGTAACTGGCACTACTGGCTAACCGAAATGCTTGGCGCCTCCTTAGGAGCCGACGCAGGTGTTGGCAGTAAGATGCTACTTGGTGCGACATACTTCCTGCCTATCTATGCGACGGTATTTATCGTTGGTGGCTTCTGGGAAGTTCTGTTCTGTATGGTGCGTAAGCACGAAGTTAACGAAGGTTTCTTTGTCACTTCTATCTTGTTCGCGCTTATCGTTCCGCCAACACTTCCTCTATGGCAAGCTGCACTAGGTATTACCTTTGGTGTTGTGGTAGCGAAAGAGATCTTCGGTGGTACGGGTCGTAACTTCCTGAACCCTGCACTTGCTGGCCGTGCGTTCCTATTCTTTGCATACCCTGCACAGATTTCAGGTGACGTAGTTTGGACTGCTGCAGACGGTTTCTCTGGTGCAACTGCGCTTAGCCAATGGGCTCAAGGCGGTGGTAGCGCACTAATGAACGTAACATCTGGTGAAGCAATCACTTGGATGGATGCATTCATTGGTAACATTCCAGGTTCTATCGGTGAAGTATCGACTCTAGCGCTTATGATTGGTGCTGCGATGATCGTTTACATGCGTATCGCTTCATGGCGTATCATTGCTGGTGTAATGATCGGTATGATCGCTGTTTCTACTCTGTTCAACGTGCTTGGTTCTGAGACAAATGCAATGTTTAGCATGCCTTGGCACTGGCACTTAGTTCTAGGTGGCTTCGCGTTTGGTATGTTCTTCATGGCGACAGACCCAGTATCAGCTTCATTTACCAACAAAGGTAAGTGGTGGTACGGCATCTTAATCGGCGCAATTTGTGTAATGATCCGTGTAGTTAACCCTGCATACCCAGAAGGCATGATGCTTGCGATTCTATTCGCAAACCTATTTGCCCCTCTGTTTGACCACGTTGTAATCGAGAAGAACATTAAGCGGAGACTAGCGCGCTATGGCAAGTAATAACGATAGCATTAAAAAGACGCTGTTTGTTGTTATCGCATTGAGCCTTGTGTGCTCAATCATCGTTTCAACAGCTGCAGTTGTTCTTAAACCTAAACAAGAAGCTAACGCAGTTCTGGATAAGCAAACTAAGATCCTGGAAGTTGCAGGCATTGAACTTGCGGGTGATATTCCAGCACTGTACGCCGATAATATTGAACCTCGTTTAGTTGATTTGGCTACTGGCGACTTTGTTGAAGGCGATGCTGCTGAATACAATCAACGTAAAGCAGCAAAAGATCCAGCTCAATCAATCAAGCTTTCAGCTGACGATGACATCGCGAAGATTATTCGCCGTGCGAACACTGCTACAGTGTACCTAGTGAAAGATGGCACTGAAACTTCTAAAGTTATCATTCCTATTCACGGTAATGGCCTTTGGTCAATGATGTACGCATTCGTTGCGGTAGAAACAGATGGTAACACTGTGGCTGGCATCACATACTACGAGCAAGGTGAAACTCCTGGACTTGGTGGTGAAGTTGAGAACCCAACTTGGCGTGATCAGTTCGTTGGTAAGAAATTATTCGACGAAAACCACAAACCAGCGATTAAGGTAGTTAAAGGCGGCGCTCCTCAAGGTTCAGAGCACGGTGTAGATGGACTTTCTGGTGCAACACTAACTAGTGTTGGTGTTCAACATACATTTGACTTCTGGTTAGGTGAAATGGGCTTTGGTCCTTTCCTAGCAAAAGTTCGTGACGGAGGTCTGAACTAATGTCTAGTGCAAAAGAAATTAAAAAAAGCGTATTAGCGCCTGTGTTGGACAACAACCCAATCGCGCTACAGGTTCTTGGTGTGTGTTCTGCTCTTGCGGTAACCACTAAACTAGAAACAGCATTTGTTATGACTATCGCGGTAATGTTTGTTACTGCTTTGTCTAACTTCTTCGTTTCTTTGATCCGTAACCACATTCCTAACAGTGTACGTATCATCGTTCAGATGGCAATTATCGCATCACTAGTAATCGTGGTTGACCAAGTGCTTAAAGCATACCTATACGATATCTCTAAGCAGCTATCTGTATTCGTAGGCCTAATCATTACGAACTGTATTGTAATGGGTCGTGCTGAAGCATTCGCAATGAAGTCTGCACCAATCCCATCTTTAATCGATGGTCTTGGCAACGGTCTTGGTTACGGTTTCGTTCTTATCACTGTAGGTTTCTTCCGTGAGCTTCTAGGCTCTGGCAAACTATTTGGTATGGAAGTACTACCTCTAGTGAGTAACGGTGGTTGGTATCAGCCGAATGGCTTGATGCTTCTAGCACCTTCTGCGTTCTTCCTAATTGGTTTCTTGATTTGGACAATTCGTGTGTTCAAACCTGAACAAGTAGAAGCGAAGGGGTAAGGTAATCATGGAACATTATATTAGTCTGCTAGTTAAATCGATTTTCATCGAAAACATGGCGCTTTCTTTCTTCCTAGGTATGTGTACATTCCTAGCGGTATCTAAGAAAGTTAAAACTTCTTTTGGTCTTGGTGTGGCGGTAGTTGTAGTACTTACCATTGCTGTTCCTGTAAACAACCTTGTTTACACACACATCCTAAAAGAAAACGCGCTTGTTGAAGGTATCGATTTAAGTTTCCTTAACTTCATCGCGTTCATCGGTGTTATCGCGGCGCTTGTACAAATTCTAGAGATGGTTTTAGACCGTTTCTTCCCACCTTTGTACAATGCACTAGGTATTTTCCTTCCATTGATCACAGTTAACTGTGCAATCTTTGGTGGTGTATCTTTCATGGTAACTCGTGACTACAACTTTACTGAATCTATTGTTTACGGTTTCGGTTCTGGTGTGGGTTGGATGTTAGCTATCGTTGCTCTTGCGGGTATCCGTGAGAAGATGAAGTACTCTGACGTACCTCCAGGTCTACGTGGCCTTGGTATCACGTTCATTACTGTTGGTCTGATGGCGTTAGGCTTTATGTCTTTCTCTGGTGTTCAACTGTAGGGTAAGCACCCAGTAATAAGGAATAACAAATGTTTAGTATTATTCTTGGCGTAGCGATGTTTACCATTATTGTACTGGCTCTAGTACTAGTGATTCTTTTCGCTAAGTCTAAGTTAGTACCATCAGGTGACATCACTATTTCAGTAAATGACGATCCTGAAAAGGCGATCGTTACTCAACCAGGTAGCAAGCTACTTAGTGCCTTAGCTGGCGCTGGTATTTTCGTATCTTCTGCTTGTGGCGGCGGTGGCTCTTGTGGCCAGTGTCGTGTGAAAGTTAAGTCTGGCGGTGGCGACATCCTACCAACTGAACTTGATCACATCACTAAAGGCGAAGCTCGCGAAGGCGAACGTCTTGCATGTCAAGTTGCTATGAAAACTGACATGGAGATTGAACTAGACGAAGATATCTTTGGTGTTAAAAAGTGGGAATGTACTGTTATCTCGAATAACAACGAAGCTACTTTCATCAAAGAACTTGCTCTAGCAATCCCTGAAGGTGAAGAAGTACCGTTCCGCGCGGGTGGTTACATTCAGATTGAAGCTGAACCACATCACGTGAAATACGCAGATTACGATATTCCAGAGGAATACCGTGGTGACTGGGATAAGTTCAACCTATTCCGTTACGAGTCTATCGTTAAAGAGCATTCAATCCGCGCTTACTCTATGGCTTCATACCCAGAAGAGAAAGGCATCATCAAGTTGAACGTTCGTATCGCAACTCCGCCGCCAAATAACCCTGACGTAGCTCCTGGTGTGATGTCTTCATACATCTGGTCTCTTAAAGAAGGCGACAAATGTACTATTTCTGGTCCATTTGGTGAGTTCTTCGCTAAAGACACAGACAACGAAATGGTATTCATCGGTGGTGGTGCAGGTATGGCGCCAATGCGTTCACATATCTTCGACCAGCTTAAGCGTCTTCACTCTACTCGTAAGATGTCTTTCTGGTACGGTGCGCGTTCTAAGCGTGAGATGTTCTACATTGAAGATTTCGACGGCCTAGCGGCTGCGAATGAAAACTTCGTGTGGCACTGTGCACTGTCTGATCCTCAACCAGAGGACAACTGGGACGGTTATACCGGTTTCATCCATAACGTATTGTACGAAAACTACCTGAAGGATCATGAAGCTCCTGAAGACTGTGAGTACTACATGTGTGGTCCACCAATGATGAACGCGGCTGTTATCGGCATGCTGAAAGATCTTGGTGTAGAAGATGAAAACATCCTACTAGATGACTTTGGTGGTTAATCCATTCAAGTGATTGATATTATGGCTGACTCCAACGAGTCAGCCATTTGTTTTTCTAAGGTGGCTTTTGACAATACAACGGCTTATATAAGAAAGAGTAAGGTGTTAAAAATACCTATTTGTTCTCTTATTTTTCCTTATATAAATCCTCAACATTAGATTGGAGTAAGCAAGTGAAAATTTGGCTTGTTGCATTAACTTCTTTGATTTTTCTTGCAGGCTGTGAGCAGGCAAGAGAGCAAGTGCATTTAAGTGGCCCAACAATGGGTACCAGTTACAACATTAAATACATCAATGGCGATGAATTTCCTGAGTCTAATGAAGTTCATACTGAGATCGATCGTCTACTTGAAGAAGTGAATGATCAAATGTCGACTTACCGTGAAGACTCTGAACTGAGCCTTTTTAATCAACACCTTGCTGCTGATGCATTCGAAGTTTCCGAACAGACTGCAACTGTTGTGAAAGAAGCGATTCGTTTGAACGGAGTTACTCAAGGAGCATTAGATGTCACGGTTGGCCCATTAGTTAATCTATGGGGCTTTGGCCCTGAAGCGCGACCTGAAGTCGTCCCAACAGATGAGGAATTAGCGGCTCGTCAAGCAAAGGTAGGAATACATCATCTAAGCGTTGAAGGTAATAAGCTAACTAAAGATTTACCGAATCTGTATGTTGACCTTTCAACCATTGCAAAAGGTTGGGGCGTGGATGTGGTCGCAGATTACCTTGATTCAATTGGTATTCATAATTACATGGTAGAAGTAGGTGGTGAAATCCGTCTGAAAGGTCTAAATCGTGAAAGTGTCGGTTGGCGTATTGCGATAGAGAAACCAAGTGTTGAAGAGCGCACTATTCAAGAGATCATTGAGCCGGGTGATATGGCGATCGCCACGTCTGGTGACTACCGTAATTATTATGAGCGTGATGGTGTTCGTTACTCTCACATCATCAACCCAGAAACAGGAAAGCCTCTTCATCATAAAGTGGTTTCTGTAACTGTATTGGATCCGTCTTCAATGACTGCAGACGGCTTATCTACTGGCCTTATGGTCTTAGGTGAGGTTAAGGGAATGGAAATCGCAAACCAACATAACATTCCTGTGTTCATGGTGGTTAAAACAGCAGATGGCTTTAAAGAGATTGCTTCTGAAGCATTTAAGCCATACTTAAGTAAATAAGGTAAGCGAGAGAATTATGAATACATTTCTGATTACATTTGGTGTTTTTCTTGCAGTAATCGCAGCGATGTCAATTGGTTATATTATCCAAAAGAAAGTTGTAAAAGGTAGCTGTGGTGGTTTGGGGGCTGTTGGTATTGATAAAGTATGTAACTGCCCTGAACCTTGTGATGCACGTAAGAAGCGTGAAGCACGGGAAGCATACCGTGAAGAGAAACTAGCAGAGCGTCAACAGAAAGAAGCGTCTTGGAATAAAGATCGTATCGCTTAACTGATGATAGTTATTAGGGTGTAGAGTTATCTCGCCTCCAGAGAATTTTTAATGAAAAGCTCAAGACGACTGTCTTGAGCTTTTTTTGTTGTGATGAACCTTTTTTCTTGGTGGGATTTCAGTCGTTTTAAACCTGATAATAATTTACTATACTGTTTATAGATACAGTTGTAAGGTTGAGCTATTCTTAGATGTCTAGTGTGGTCGAAGATAAAATAAGAAAGATAATCCATGTTGATATGGATTGTTTTTACGCGGCTGTAGAAATGCGTGATAACCCTGTTTATCGAAATCGACCACTGGCAGTAGGTGGTCATGAAAAGCAGCGTGGCGTTTTAAGTACGTGTAACTATGAGGCTCGCAAGTTTGGAGTTCGTTCTGCTATGCCCACAGGGAAAGCGCTACAGCTTTGCCCTAACTTGTTGGTTGTCCCTGGAAGGATGTCGGTTTATGTCGAGATATCCAAAAAAATTCGAGAAATTTTTTCTCGATACACTTCGATGATTGAACCTCTCTCTCTAGATGAAGCATTTCTTGACGTTACAGAGTCGACAAAGTGTCATGGTTCGGCAACACTGATCGCAGAATCGATTCGGCGTGATATATGGAATGAACTCAACCTCACGGCTTCTGCTGGTATTGCTCCGATAAAGTTCCTAGCGAAAGTCGCTTCAGATATGAATAAGCCAAATGGTCAGTTTGTTATCCCTCCGCAAGACGTGCAAGCGGTGATCGACCAGTTACCACTCGAAAGCATTCCCGGTGTCGGTAAGGTGAGCATTGAAAAGTTACATCAAGCTGGCTTCTTTACTTGTAAAGATATCAAAGAATCTGACTATCGCGACTTACTGCTCAAGTTTGGCCGTCAAGGTGCATCACTTTGGAAGCGCAGCCATGGTATTGATGACCGAGAAGTGATTACTGAGCGTGAAAGAAAGTCGGTAGGTGTGGAGCGAACCTTTACTCAAAATATATCGACCTACGCAGAATGTTGGCATGTGATTGAAGACAAGCTGTTTCCTGAACTCGAAACTCGCTTAGAAAAGGCTAGCCCAAGTAAAGCGATCATCAAGCAAGGTATTAAGCTCAAATTCGCCGATTTTCAGCAAACCACGATTGAGCACATACATGTTTCACTTGATCGAGAACACTTCAAAGAACTGCTAAGTGAAATACTGAAAAGGCAACAAGGAAGAGAAATACGCTTACTTGGCTTGAGTGTGGTGTTACAACCGAAAGACCAGATGCGTCAGCTGAGTTTCTTTTAGGGAAAGGAGTTGAGAGTTTAGTTTTAGAAGTGTTGTTGTTTGATACCGACTAGACTTTACAGCCTAATCGGTTTCTTCTATAAGTAAAAACTTGGGTTACCTAGGAAGCTGTTTAACTCGCGCTAAGGTATCACTGAATGGTTGTTGTTCGAGCTTGCCGTAACCGATCATCTTGCTCGCTTTAAGTTTGGTTGAAAGCGGAGTGGCGATTCCGCATAGAAAACGAGTAATGGCTTCGTCGGTAATCAATTGTTGGCTCTTCGATACAAACTCATGAATCCATTTTATCACCGTCTCATCATCAATTGGTTCAACATCAACAGTGGGTAACATTGCGACTTGATCTCGACATACTGAACAGTGTCCACATTTGGTAGGGACTTTGTCATCGGCAAAGTAACTGGCAAGGCGTGAGCTTAAGCAAGTATCTGCCTCAAAGAAATTCAGCATTTGGTTAAGGCGGTTTATCTCGCTGTGCTCTTTTGCTTTAAACAACTCAGTAAGGCGCTCTGACAGTTGCATCATATCTTCAGAAGTATTGTGGATTGCGTAGACATCGGTGATCTGCTTGCTTTCTAGTTCAATCCAACCTTGTTCATTGAAGTAGTCGATAGCCGCAATCACACGCTGGCGATCTGCTTGGAAGTGAGTCCAAAGCGCATCGAAGTCGACTTGGCACCACACTCTAGCTTGAGGTGAACATTGGAAGATCGCTTCGACAAATTGACGACGTTCACTTTGAAATTGCTCTGTGATCTGCTGTTTCGGACGAATGAACTTAAATTTGTAATCAGCAAAGTAGCTGTACTTCGGCTCAATCACGCCTTCAATTTCAAGATACACCAGTAGTGTTTTTAGCGGTAACTGACGAATGTTGGACTCACGTGATAGCTGGTTAAGCATGATCTCCCATTGATTCGAGCCAGAAGCGCCAATGTTTTGATTTTCGTAGATCTCTTTTAATACCGCTTGGATAGATATGTTGTCTGGCGTATCACCAAAAACGAAGTTCTCGAGTGTGCTTAAACCATGTTTGTTAGCGAGTAGAATACATTCAGACGCTTGCCCGTCTCGGCCAGCTCTGCCGATCTCTTGCGAGTAATTTTCTATCGACTTTGGTAAGTCAAAGTGAATCACTCGGCGAATGTTGGACTTATCCACGCCCATACCAAAAGCAATGGTTGCCACGATACAGCTCACTTCATCATTCATGAATTGATGTTGAATTGCATCTCGGTTTTCAGGCTTAAGACCCGCATGGTAAGCCACGGCATTAACGCCAGCGTTACGAAGTTGCTGAGCCACCATCTCTGCTGTTTGTTGAAGGGTGACATAAACAATAGTCGGAGCGAGAGAAGCTTGGTTAACGACATTGCACAAGGTTTCTAGCTTGCTGGTTTGTTCGCAAGGTTGAATCGACAGGTCGAGGTTTTGACGATAGAACCCCGTCACTACCACGCGCTCCTCATCAATTTCAAACTTTGACTTCATGTCTTGAATAACCGAGGTGGTTGCGGTGGCTGTCAGTAGTAGAACCTGAGGAATATTGAGCTGCTTTTGGTATTGAGGAAGCTTCAGGTAATCGGGTCTGAAGTTGTGTCCCCATTCTGAAATACAGTGCGCTTCATCGACCACAAGCAGTGAGATTGGCACTTGGGAGATAAACTGGCGAAAGCGTTCGTTCTTCAAGCGCTCAACGGAGATCATCAGTATCTTGGTGTCACCGTTACGTACCGACTGCATAACCTGTTGTGTGGTTTGTCTGTCTTGGCTGGATTCGATTGCAGCTGCGCTAATACCTTTACTGTGCAGGAAAGCGAGTTGGTCTTTCATCAAGGCTAACAGCGGCGATATTACCAAGGTTAAGTGCGGTAACTCTAATGCTGGTAATTGATAGCACAGAGATTTACCAGAGCCTGTCGGGAATATCGCGGCAGTCGAGTGACCAGATAGAACATTATCAATGACTTGCTTTTGTCCATTACGCAGTGAGTCGAATCCGAATACTTGTTTTAGCTTCTGCTCAATCATTTATGCTCTACCTGAGTTATTAAGTGTCGTACTGATGCTAAAGCGGCGCTTATCGGTGATAGCGTCGCTTGATGAATCAAATGTCTTGCACCTGATTGTACCTAATTCTATTCTGTAGCTCCTATAGAAAAGCACCCCAAAAGTATGAATAAGTCCGAGCTTCGACAAATAATCTTAGAGCAACTCGAATCCCGATTACGTATCGCACAATCTGCTACTCAGCGAGCCATTGACGCTGCGACCGATGAAGAAACTGTGCCAGAGCATAAGTATGATACATTGGCATTAGAAGCCTCGTATCTTGCTCATGGACAAGCGTTGCGAGTGCAAGAATGCGAAGATGATATCCAGTGCTACCGGAATCTAGTATTACGTGACAGTGAAAAGATTGCAGTAAGCAGCTATGTTGTGGTCATTGATGAAAATGATGAATATAAACACTTTTTCATTGGACCGAGAGTCGGAGGACTTTCTGTTACGTGGAATCATCATGAGATCGCTATCGTGACGGTGAATGCACCTTTTGGTAAGGCTCTGATGGGCAAAGAAGTTGGTGATGAGATAGAGTTTAAGGTCGCTGACAAACTGTTTTGTTATGAAGTCGTGTCTATCGATTGAATGACGCTCGATATAAAACGTTTCTCTGACAAAGAATTATAAATCACGGGTATAGTTCTTTGTAAGATTGATGAGAGGATGTTATGAAAAACAATGTATTAATTGCATCACTAACAGCTGCAATAGCTGTTGTGAGCTTGCCAACGTTTGCTGCTCAGTGTCATGTTGATTTGAAGAATGAATTACGAATCGATGATCAAAAAGTCGAAATCCACCAAGTGAATGGTGATACTGCTGTCTTTGATAACAATAATGATCTCTATATCCATGGTGAAAAGGTTGAACTCGATGCTGATCAACAAGCAGCGATAGAGAAATACCGTGACAACATGAATGAGTATTTACCACGAGCGAAACAAATGGCTAACGATAGCCTAGCGCTAGCCAATGACGTTATTGATGATATTGCTGCTAGCCTCGATTCTCCTGAGTCTTTTGATAATGTAAAAGAGTCAATGAAAGAGTACTTCACTGAACTAGAAGCTCGTTACTATAAAGACGGTGAGTTAGTGCTGCCAGCTAATAGTTTCGACTCGATGGCCAATGGTTGGTCTGAAGATTTCGATAAGGCTAAGAAAATCTTTAACCAAGAGTTTATCTCTAGCGCTTTTAATGCGATGTCAGAGAAAATGAAGCAAGAGGGTGGATTAAATCTTACCGAGTTGGCTGATAGTATGGCTGAATTAAAGCTTAAAGTAGAAGAGAGAATGAAAGAGCATGCTCAACAAGTAGAAGAAGAAACGGCTGAGTTTTGTGATTCTCTAGATGAGATGGTAGAACAAGAGCAAGAGCTGCATGAAATCATTCCGAACCTAAAAGGTTATCAGGTATTTACGATCTAACCTGAAGTGGATAGGAATAAAAAGAGCACCGGTTGGTGCTTTTTTTGTTTCTATTGGATTGAGTCGATAAGGTTATTTTAGTATTGGTGGGCTTTATTGTAGGTGGCTATCTGGTTTTATCGATGCATTGTGATTAATAAAACTGGATTTATGCTGGTTTAGTGGTTCTAAATAGTGAATGAGTTAAAAAAGTTAGCGAATTCTTCATTTATTGGTTGTGACTAACATTACTTTTTATTATTGTACTTTCAAACTAGTTCGCTGATTTTAATGTGAGAAATATGGAGCAACAATCTTCCTCTTATAGAGAGCATTTTAGCTCTCGCTTGGGTTTTATTTTAGCAGCGGCTGGTGCCGCTGTTGGTTTGGGAAATATTTGGGGATTCCCAACCCAAGTTGCCAGTAACGGTGGTGGCGCTTTTCTCTTAGTCTATTTGTTCATGATCTTCGTGGTTGCTTTCCCAATGCTGGTGGTTGAGATGGCGATTGGGCGTCACGGCCAAGCCAATCCAGTAGATAGCATGCGTTCTTTGACTAAAAAACCTTTAGGCAAAAAAGTCGGTGAATTTGTTGGTTGGATTGGCTTAAGTGTCCCAAGTGCAGTATTAGCTTTCTATAGCATTGTTGGCGGCTGGTTGATCTGTTTCCTGATTGGTGCTGTTGCTGATCTGATTGGCCTAGAGGCTATTGCGGATTGGTTTAAAGGCTTCAGTGTTGAGCGCAATGTATTTGGTACCGTGGCGTTCTATATACTGACTATTCTGATTGTACAGGGTGGTGTTAAGCAAGGCATCGAGAAGTGGTCGACGCGTTTGATGCCAGCACTGTTTGTGTTGTTTGGTTTATTGTTTGTTTACATCATGACGCAAGCTGGTGCGATGGAAGGCCTAAAGCACTATTTAGTACCAGACTTTGAAAAGGTGTGGGATAGAAAACTGATTCTAGCAGCGATGGGGCAGGGGTTCTTCTCACTAACCATTGGTGGATGCTCAATGTTGGTTTATGGTTCTTACTTAAGCAAGAAAGAAAATCTGCCAAAAATGGCAATGAACGTTACTTTGGTTGATACCGCGGTTGCTTTTATTGCGGGTTTGGTCGTGATGCCAGCGATGTTTGTTGCGATGCAAAAAGGCGTTCAAATCTATGCGGAAGATGGCTCGTTGTTAAGTTCTGATACTTTAGTGTTTACAGTTTTGCCTTTGATGTTTGATAGCTTAGGTGTACTTGGTCAGATCTTCGCAATTGTCTTCTTCTTGTTGCTAACGATAGCTGCCCTTACTTCTTCAATTTCGATGCTAGAAGGGCCTGTAGCGCTAGTGAGCGAGCGTTTCAATACCAGACGAACAGCAACGAGTTGGGTTATTGGTGGTGCTATTGCACTGTTCAGTGTGGTGATTGTCTACAATTTTGCTGCGATGTTTGGCATGGTTGCGATGATAGCGACTCAATATCTTCAACCGATTGCAGCACTGATGTTCTGCCTGTTTGGCGGCTGGGTGTGGAGCCGATCTTCAAAAGTGAAAGAGCTTGAGCAAGGCTGTCCTGATTTTCAACTTGGCTGGTTTGGTAAAGTGTGGCCAATGTATGTGAAGTTCGTATGCCCAATCTTAGTGGCAACGGTTATTTGGGCTTCTTTCGGTTAGTAATCATTTACTGCCTAGAGTATTAGACCTGCAGATCAAGGCCACTCTTATTGAGTAGCCTTGTTGTTTTATATCGAACAAGCTTGTTTTACTCTATAGAAAAAAGGCGCTGAACATACAGTTCAGCGCCTTTTCAATTTTGGATTAAGCAATGTGATTACTTAATTTCCATACCTTGAGCTTGCAAGTCTGCATGGTAAGAAGAACGTACAAATGGGCCACAAGCGGCGTGAGTGAAGCCTAGTTCAAGAGCAATCTCTTTTAGTTCATCGAACTCAGAAGGCGGCACGTAACGTTCTACTGGTAAGTGGTGACGGCTTGGCGCTAGGTATTGGCCTAGTGTCAGCATCGTTACACCATGCTCACGAAGGTCTTTCAGTACTTGAACGATCTCTTCTTTTGTCTCACCAAGACCCATCATCACACCTGACTTTGTTGGAATATCAGGGTGCTGCTCTTTGAATTTCTTCAGTAGATCAAGAGACCACTTGTAGTTCGCACCTGGACGCGCTTTACGGTATAGGCGTGGCGCTGTCTCTAGGTTGTGGTTGAAAACATCTGGCGGGTTGTCTTTCATTAGATCAAGTGCAACGTCCATACGGCCACGGAAGTCTGGAACCAGTGTTTCGATACGAATATTTGGGTTTTGCTCGCGAATTTCACGGTTACAGTCAGCAAAGTGCTGAGCGCCACCATCACGTAGATCATCGCGGTCAACTGAAGTGATTACTACGTACTTCAGTTTCATGTCTTTAATCGTCTTAGCCAGTTTCTTCGGCTCTTCTGCTTCAGGAGCAACCGGGCGACCATGGGCAACATCACAGAACGGGCAGCGGCGAGTACAGATAGCGCCAAGAATCATAAACGTTGCCGTACCGTGGTTAAAGCACTCGGCTAGGTTAGGACAAGACGCTTCTTCACAAACTGAATGTAGGTTGTTTTTGCGCATTGCAGATTTGATTTCTTGGATACGATGGCTGTCTGAAGGCAGTTTAATCTTCATCCAGTCAGGCTTGCGTAGAACTTCTTTCTGTTCAGCAGGCATATTCTTTACGGGAATTAATGCCATTTTGTCAGCGTCACGATATTTAACGCCTTTTTCCATTTGGATTGGTTTGCTCATGATTTTATGCTTCTGCTGTAATGTTACTGATGGCTTGAATGTCTACTTGGTCATAATCGAGTAATTCTACAAGCTCTTGTATTAACTGTTGCTCAACGTTTTCTAGTTCACTTGGTCCACCGAGTTGGCTTACTTGTGCCATTTCCATACCTTGGTAACCACATGGGTTAATGCGTAGGAAAGGAGACAGATCCATATTAACGTTGAGTGCTAGCCCGTGGAAGGAGCAGCCGCGTCGAATACGTAATCCGAGTGAACAGATCTTCTTGCCATCGACATAAACACCAGGAGCGTCAGGTCGGGCAGCTGAATCTATATTGTAAGCTTTCATAGTATTGATTACGAGGTTCTCGATATGAGTCACCAAATCACGTACTCCGAATTTCTTGCGGCGGATATTAATCAAAAAGTAAGCGACTAACTGACCCGGGCCGTGATAAGTCACTTGGCCACCGCGATCGCTTTGTACCACAGGGATATCACCAGCATTTAATACATGCTCAGCTTTACCTGCTTGTCCTTGAGTGAAGACAGGGTTGTGTTCAACTAACCAAACTTGGTCTACATCTTCTTCTGTGCGTTCGTCTGTGAATTTATGCATGGCTTTCCATACAGGTTCGTAATCCTGACGACCTAATTTTTTTACAATTAGCTTATTTTGCAAATCAGCACTCCCTCAAGGATTAACAAAGTGAACGCATTATAAACGCGAAACATGATTCTAACTACAGACGGACTGCAAGGTTTTTCAACTTTCTTTGTATTTATTTAAAATTAAGTTGAATGAATTCGGTATTGATAGAAAGCTTTAAATAAAAACAGCGGCAATAAGCCGCTGTTATTCATGCGTAATCGAAAACTACAGAACCATCCGAACGATTTCGATCTCGCCCAGTTCTTTATATAGTGTTTCTACTTGTTCGATTGACGTCGCAGTAATATTGATAGAAACAGAGTGGTAGTTACCTTTCGCACTCGGTTTTAGCGTTGGGCTGTAGTCACCAGGAGCATGACGCTGGATCACTTCTAGCACTAGCTCAGTCAGTTCTGGCTTAGCGTGGCCCATTACCTTGTAAGTGAATGAACAAGGGAACTCTAAGAGGTCTTTTAGTTTTGCATCAGAATTGATGTTCATGATTAGCTCCAAAAGGCTAGACTCTCGCAAATTGGCGATATGTCGATAAAAAGCGTGTTCGGTTAATAGACACGAGTAATAAGGCGGAATATTACGTGTAAATATCATCGAACTCAAGATCAACAAAAGCCGCACATAGCGGCTTTTTTTCGTTAATGAGTAAATTATGAATTTACTCATTAGGTTAGCTTTGTAAGAAGTTTAGGTATTGTTTAGAGCAAACCTTTAACTCGTTAGAAGAAACCTTTGAAAAGCAGTACCAAGTAGTCCCACAGACGGCTAAATAGGCTGCCCTGCTCTACATTTTCAAGTGCAAGCAGTGGGTATTCAGCAACGTCTTCACCGTCTACTTGATAGAACAGCTTACCTACAACATCGCCTTTACTGATTGGCGCTTCTAGCTCTTTTTCAAGAACGAAGCTTGCCTTTAGGTTCTTCGCTTGACCACGAGGAAGAGTAACGAAAGTATCTTCGTCTACGCCTAAAGCAACGGTATCTTGGCTACCCATCCAGATTTTCTCTTCTACGAAGGTTTCACCAGCTGTATGTGGTGCAACTGTTTCGAAGAAACGGAAACCGTAGCTAAGTAGTTTTTTGCTTTCGGTCTTACGAGCGTTTGTATTCTTAGTGCCCATAACAACAGCAACTAAGCGCATTTTTCCTTCTGTTGCTGAGCTTACTAGGCTGTAACCTGCGTTGTTCGTGTGGCCAGTTTTAATGCCATCAACGTTCATGCTCTTGTCCCATAACAGACCGTTACGGTTGTATTGGGTTATGCCATTGTAAGTGAACTTTTTCTCTGAGTAGATACGATACTCATCAGGAACGTCGCGAATCAGCGCCTGACCAAGTAGAGCCATATCATAAGGCGTTGAGTATAGATTCGGGTTATCTAAACCGTGCACGTTAGCGAAGTGGGTGTCTTTCATGCCGATAGAGCTTGCCCATGCGTTCATGAGGTCTACAAATGCGTCTTCAGATCCGGCAATGTGTTCGGCCATAGCAACACAAGCATCGTTACCTGATTGAATGATGATTCCGCGGTTCAGTTCTTCAACTTTAACCGTTGTACCAACCTCAACGAACATTTTAGATGAGTCTGGGAAGTTTTTAGCCCAAGCATTTTCGCTGATTACAACGTCGTCGTTTAGGTTGATGTTACCACGATCAAGCTCTTGGCCGATCACGTAGCTCGTCATCATCTTGGTTAAACTTGCTGGAGAAAGCTGAGTGTTCATCTCTTTCTCGGCTAGTACTTTGCCCGAATGGTAATCCATTAGAACAAAACCTTTAGCGGCGATTTGGGGTGCGTCAGGAACAACAATAGGAGCGGCGAATGATGATGTAGCTATTGTTGCTGAAAGCGCAACAGAAGTAGCAAAAATCGATTTAACAAGTTTATTAGATTTAATCATTTTGAATGCAATTATTTGGTTAACTATTCATATCTTAACAGAATCACTCTGTCACACCAGAGCGCTGATTACCAGAAGTAACTGTTAGATTAATTAGCGAGTTAGTGTGTGTTTTTTTATATAAGCTGACGGGTAACCCATAAGCTTAACCTGTTTTAATTTCTCTTGAGTCAGCGCATAGTCATGAAATGGCCCAAGCATCAGACGGTAGTTATCATCATTTGACTGTAAGAAGGTTGCTACTGCAAGCTTTCCACCTAGATCTTTGGCTAAGTTCTCAGTTCTGTCTTTGTGCCGAGATGTGGCAACCTGAATGATAAATTGCGGTAAAGTGGCTTTTTTATTCGCATCGGTCGGCATAGCGACTGTGATGACTTCAATCTCCACATTAGCCGTGCCCGTTCTCAAAACATCGAGCTTGTAAGCCGCCGCATAACTAAGGTCAATGATTCGGCCTTCATGAAATGGGCCACGGTCATTGATACGAACAATCGTGGTTTTGTTATTGTCGGTATTCGTCACTTTTACATAACTTGGAATGGGTAATGTTTTGTGCGCTGCAGACATCGAATACATGTCGTAGATCTCGCCATTAGACGTTAAATGACCATGAAATTTCTTACCGTACCAAGAGGCTTTGCCTTTCTCAGTAAACCCTTGGGTCTTTTGTACTATTTTGTAGTTTTCGCCACGCAGAGTGTAATCCGTGTTACCACCTAAGCTGTACGGTTCATACTGAGGGTGAGCGTCCTCTAAATGCTCTACCGAGATAGGTGCGTCTGGTGCAATGTCTGAATCAATATCGTAGCGGCCTGTTGGCTGCTGTGAAGAACAACCATTAATTAAAATCGCTAGCCCTAAGATAGAGACTATTTTTTTGATTGGCAGTTCATCAACCAAGGGTGCTTTTTTTGGAAACGTTGTAATAGTCATCGATTAGGTCGCCTTTGAGAATGCTTTTCTATGTGTATGGATAGACATTAAAATACCAAAACCAGCCATAAGGGTAACCATTGAAGTACCGCCATAACTAACCAGAGGAAGGGGTACACCTACAACTGGAAGGATGCCACTTACCATGCCAATGTTTACAAAAATATAGACGAAGAAGCTCAATACAATACTGCCGCCCATCATTCGGCCAAATGCCGTTTGAGCTTGGCTCGCAAGTATTAATCCGCGTCCAATAATAAACAGGTAAATAGCAAGCAAAAACAAAATACCAATCATGCCCCACTCTTCGGCAATTACTGCAAAAATGAAGTCGGTGTGTCGTTCTGGGATAAACTCCAGTTGAGACTGCGTGCCTTGCAGCCAACCTTTTCCTGATATCCCACCAGAACCTATCGCAATCTTACTCTGAATGATGTGGTAACCCGCACCTAATGGATCGGATTCAGGATCAAAAAGGGTTCTTACCCGTACTTTTTGATATTCGCGCATCAAGAAGAACCACAGAATTGGAATGAACGCGCCAAGAGCAATTGCGGCACTGGCGATGATCTTCCAACTAATACCTGAAAGGAATATTACGAAGATACCTGACGCAGCGATGAGTATCGATGTTCCTAAATCGGGTTGCTTAGCGATTAAAATAGTCGGTACAAGAACCATGACTAAAGAGAGTGTCAAGGTCTGTAAGGTGGGCGGAAGTGAGCGCTTACCGATAAACCGTGCCAGCATCAAAGGTACCGCAAGTTTCAATAGTTCAGAAGGCTGGAATCGAACAAAGCCGAAGTTTAGCCAACGCTGTGCACCTTTAGAAGCTTCACCAAAAAATAACACACCCAATAGCAGAATGACACCAACAGCGAACAGCAGTGGAGCTAAGGTTTCGTAGGTGCGAGGCGAAATTTGCGCTAAGAAAATCATAACCCCCAAGGAGAGTGCCATGCGCATGGCCTGGCGATCCATCATTGCGAGGCTTTGACCACTCGCGCTGTACATTATCAGTAAGGCGAAGCCCATTAAAGCTAGGATACCGAGTAATAGTGTTAGGTCGATATGTAGCCTTTCAAATAAGGCTCTGTTTCTCCCTGTTGAAGGATCAAGTTTCATTATTTTGTTGCCTTACTGTCGTCATCTTCTGCAAGGATAATATGGTCTAGAATTTGTCTTACTACTGGCCCACCATTTGATGAACCGCCGCCTGCATTTTCTAAAACAATGGTGACTACTGCTTCGGGGTTTTCAAAAGGAGCGTAACCAGTAAATAGAGCGTGATCGCGTAAGTGCTCGGCAATCTCGTCAGCGTTGTATTCTTCATTCTCCTTCAAGCCAAAGACCTGTGCTGTTCCTGACTTACCCGCGGTTTGGTAAGACATATTTCGGAATGAGCGTCTTGCCGTACCTTTACGCCCGTGGTTTACCAACCTCATACCTTCTTGCGCTATATCCCAGTACTTTTGTTTAACACCGTTAATAGGGGGGTAAGTTACGATCTCTGATATTGTTTGTTCATCGAACGGCTGGGCATTCTCAATCGTCGAGCGCAACAAGTGAGGTGCTGTCACTTTACCTTCGTTGACTAATACAGAGGTGGCCTTGGCGATTTGCATAGGTGTGGCTGTCCAGTAGCCTTGGCCAATACCAACAGGAATGGTATCACCTTGATACCAAGGCACACGGTGCCTTGCCATCTTCCATTCACGAGTAGGCATGTTGGCTTTACTTTCTTCGTAAATATCGATTCCAGTGTAGTCCCCAAAGCCAAATAGCATCATCCACTTAGATAAACGATCTATGCCTAGATCAAAGGATATTTGGTAGAAAAACGTATCAACAGATTCTTCAATGGCTTGGACAATATCAACTTCACCGTGTCCCCAGCGACGCCAATCACGGAACGGTTTTGTTTTCGAGTTTGGTATCTTCCAATAACCGGGGTCATTACGCGTTGTATTCGGAGTTATTACGCCTTCTTGAAGAGCTGCAACGGCAATGAACGGTTTGATAGTAGAAGCTGGTGGATAAATACCTAGCGTTGCACGGTTAACCAAAGGCCTATCTTTGTTTTGTAATAAGGCGTTATAACCTTTTGAAGATATACCATGAACAAAGGCGTTTGGGTCATAGCTTGGGCTGGAAACCATAGCCAGTACACCGTTATCTTTCGGATCGAGAACAACAGCTGAACCACGACGACCATCAAGTATTTTATGCACATAAAGTTGTAGGTTGATATCGAGGTTGAGAACAATATCTTTACCTGGAATGGAAGGAACAAATTTTAATGTGCGAATGACTCGACCACGGCTGTTAACTTCGACTTCTTGGTAACCTGCTGTCCCATGCAGCGTATCTTCGTAGTACCTTTCAATACCTAGTTTACCAATGTCACGAGTCGCTTGATAGTTGGCGTATTTCTCTTCGCGCTCTAGTCGTTGTATGTCTCGGTCATTGATACGAGATACGTAGCCAATAACGTGGGTCAGTACATCACCATACGGATAAAAACGCTTTAGTGTACCCGTCACTTCAACGCCCGGAAACTTGTGCTGATTTACGGAAAAAACCGCCACTTGCTCTTGAGTCAGTTGGTTTAAAATTGGAACGGATTTAAAACGTCGTGAATTTCGGCGATCACGATTAAAGCGCTCGATACGCTCTGGCGGAATATCGATTAAAGTTTGTAAACGGACGATAGTATCATCCATATTTTTAATTTTTTCTGGTGTAACTTCTAAGTTGAAAACAGGACGGTTTTCAGCAAGGAGGATGCCATTGCGATCGTAAATCAAACCGCGATTGGGGGCGATTGGAACGACCTTGATACGGTTGTCGTTGGAGCGAGTCTTATAGTCCTGATACTGGTTGACCTGAATGTTATACAGGTTAACAACCAACATCGACATCATCACGATGATCCCTATAAACGCAACAAAAGCACGACTAGTAAATAGTCGTGCTTCTGCTTTGTAATCACGGATTTGGCTACGTTTACGTAACATTAACACTTATTCTCGATGATACGGATGGTTAGCGGTAATGCTCCAAGCTCGATACAAGCTTTCAGCCATGATAACGCGTACTAATGGGTGAGGCAGAGTAAGTGCTGACAAAGACCAGCTTTGGTCGGCAGCTGCTTTACATGCAGGGGCTAACCCTTCAGGCCCGCCAATTAAGATTGAAACGTCACGTCCATCCAGCTTCCAACTTTCTAATTGCTCAGCTAGTTGAGGGGTATCCCACTTTCGTCCTGGGATATCGAGCGTGACAATGCGGTTGCCTTTTGGAACCGCAGCCAACATCGCTTCGCCTTCCTTTTGAAGAATACGTGCAATATCCGCATTTTTACCGCGTTTCCCCGCAGTGATTTCAATGAGTTCTAATGGCATATCGTGAGGGAAGCGGCGTTTGTATTCTTGAAACCCTTCTTCAACCCACTTTGGCATTTTTGTACCAACTGCGATTAACTGGATCTTCAAAGCTTAGCCCCAAAGTTTTTCTAGTTGGTACAGCTCACGATGCTCTTCTTGCATAACGTGTAGCATACTTGTACCCATATCGAGAACGACCCATTCACCTTCTTGCTGACCATTAATACCGAGTGGTTGCATACCTGCTTTACGCACTTCATCTGCAACGTGCTGTGCAATGGAGGCAACATGGCGTTTAGAGGTACCAGTACAAACAATCATGTAATCAGTCACACTTGATTTGCCTTCTACATCGATAGTCACTATCGATTCTGCTTTCATGTCGTCGGCTTTGTCTGCAAGAAAATCTTTTAGTTCTTCACGTAACACAGGGTGTTCCTTTAATCTGAATGTAGCTTTGCTTAGGGTCTATTGACCTTAGAATATAACACGCTTTTATGCGTGAGATGGTATTGAAGCTGAAGGGATACAAAACTCTACGCTTAACTGATGAATTAGTGGCCAAGGCGATTGCTCATATTGGGTTTTTGTCATCAATTCAGCTTGAGTGAGCAGCGCGAACAGGGAGTGTAATTGAGAAATCGAAACTCTTGTTAGCGCGGCGTTATAAAGCGGCTTTTTAGATTGCCAGATGCGGTGTTTTTCGAAGATCTGACCAATCGGCATCTGTTTCATTTGTTGCTGCATTTGCAACAATAAAGAAAGTTCACGTTGTACGCTGCGCAGTAAAATGACTGGCTCAACACCTTCCGCTTCGAGTTGCCTTAAGATTCGTTGTGCGCGATTGCCTTTACCCGCCAGCAATGCATCACTCCAGTGGAAAGGAGTAAAGTGGTTGTGTCGACTCAGCGATTCTTCTAAGCGTACTAAAGTGAGCTTTCCATCCGGGTATTGCAGTGCCAGTTTTTCTAGGCTCTGAGTCAGTGCAAAAAGGTTCCCCTCGTGCCACTGAGCCAGCATTTGAATGGCTTCAGGATCTGGCGATAAACCGATTTGACGACAACGAGCCTGAACAAATTGAGGCAATCGGCTGATATCAGGAGTTAAACAGCTGACCCAGTGGCCTTGATTAGAGAGCGCTTTAAACCACTTAGCATTCTCTTGAGCTTTGGTTAGCTTAGTTCCAATTAAAATTAACAGAATATCGCTGTGAATATGCTCAGAGATGGCGAACAGTTCTTTCGCTATTGCAGCATTCACACCTGATTCTGGCAGTTCCAGCTCGATGATTTGACGGCTAGAGAACAGGCTCAATGCCTGAGTGCAGTCATAGACTTGATTCCAGTCGAGGCTATTATCAATCACAAAACGGTGACGTTCTTCGAAGCCTTGCTCTTTGGCTGTCTTTTGAATCGCTTCTCGGCTTTCTTGCAGCAACAAAGGCTCGTTACCAAAAATGAGGTAAACGTTGCTTAACTGCTTAGCAAGTTGCTCAGGTAAACGATCAGCAAAAATACGCATTAAATAAACCTATTGCTCGACAGTTACGCTGGGCTCAGCATCAGGAGCTGCACTGGCGTCGATCTCAACGTCGTCAATTTCGATGTTCTTGATGTTGTACTGTTTCTCAAGCTCTTTCACTTGGACATTACCTAAGGCTTCTAGGTCCATACTACCTGCTGCAATAGTCGCTTTTAGGCGAGCCATTTGGCGAAGGATCTGACTGGTTGCAAGCTTACGCATCTCATCTTCAATCATTTCTCGCTCAACCGATTTTGCTAATGCTGTTAACGGGTTATCTAGGTAGCTACGGGTTACGCTCGTTGAGAACGTTTTTGAACCAATCTCAGGGATGGTTACGCGATAAGAAGCGCGGAATGTGAGTTCTTTTTCTGCCGCACGTGTATTTTGGTAAAGAGACAGAGTGCGCTCGCCAACACTCTCGCGAATAATGTGCAGGTTAGGAGTGTTCTGCGCAGGTGGCACAATTTCTACATCATTCATGCGTAACTGACTTTTCATCATACGTGTAAATGTACTGTATTGGTCGTAACTGGTCACAGAGATCTTGTTGAGTTCTTCTGGTACGGAGTAATCACCACGCAGGTGGAAGCCACACGCACTCAGTAGGCTAACGGTTAAAACAACAATAGTAACTTTCAAGGAAGATAGTGAAATCAGGCGCATTATTTGATGGCTCTCATGAAGGTAGAATACTTATTTAAAGGCTTTAGTTCGTTTGAGTCATTAGGCTCAAGTCTAAAGCGCTTAAATAAGTAGACAGGGTAATTTGTCACCCTGTCTAGAGACTACTAAAAACGAAGTAAGTTCGTTACAACAGTTATATATGCAGGCTAAAACTAGTTAGCCAGTTTTAGCCTGCAACTGTTAGTTTGCCAATATTAGTTAGCTACGATGTTTAGAAGCTTACCAGGTACGAAGATAACCTTACGGATAGTTAGGCCATCTAGGAACTTCTTAGCGTTCTCATCGTTTAGTCCAAGTTCACGAACTTGGTCTTCAGTCGCGTCAGCAGCAACAGTCAGTTTCGCACGTAGCTTACCGTTGATCATGACAACGATAGTTTTCTCGTCTTCCACTAGCGCTTTCTCATCGAAAGTTGGCCATGTTGCTGAGTCTACGTTTGATTCACCCAGAGCAACCCACATTTCGTAAGAGATGTGTGGCGTCATTGGGTAAAGCATGCGAACGACAGCTTTTAGCGCTTCATCAAGGATTGCACGATCTTGTACCGACTCTTGAGGTGCTTTCGCTAGCTTGTTCATCAGTTCCATGATCGCAGCGATTGCTGTGTTGAACGTTTGGCGACGGCCGATATCGTCCGTTACTTTCGCGATAGTCTTGTGGATGTCACGACGAAGTGCTTTTTGGTCACCAGACAGAGCAGAAGCATCAACAGATTCAGCAGTACCCTTAGAAGAGTGAGCGTGAACTAGCTTCCAAACACGTTTAAGGAAGCGGTTTGCGCCTTCAACGCCAGATTCTTGCCACTCAAGTGTCATATCTGCAGGAGAAGCAAACATCATGAATAGACGTACTGTGTCAGCGCCGTACTTGTCTACCATCTCTTGTGGGTCGATACCGTTGTTTTTCGACTTAGACATCTTGATCATGCCTGAGTGTTCAACGTCGCGGCCTTGGTTGTCGACTGCTTTTTCGATGCGACCTTTACCGTCACGATCGATAGTCACATCAGTAGGAGCAATCCACTCTTTCGTGCCTTTCTCATTCGTGTGGAAGAACGCGTCAGCTAGAACCATACCTTGACATAGAAGTTGCTTGAACGGTTCATCAGACGTTACGTAACCTGCGTCACGTAGCAATTTATGGAAGAAGCGAGAGTAAAGCAGGTGCATACACGCGTGCTCAATACCACCAATGTATTGGTCCACTGGTAGCCAGTAGTTTGCTTTCTCTGGATCTAAGATATCGTCAGCTTGTGGTGAACAGTAACGAGCGTAGTACCAAGAAGACTCCATGAACGTATCGAATGTATCAGTTTCACGTAGCGCAGGTTCGCCGTTGAAGGTTGTTTCTGCCCAAGACTTGTCTGCCTTGATTGGACTAGTTACGCCATCCATTACCACGTCTTCTGGAAGAATAACGGGTAGTTGGTCTGCTGGTACTGGGTGAACTTCACCGTCTTCAGTGGTTACCATTGGGATTGGCGCACCCCAGTAACGTTGACGAGATACCCCCCAGTCACGTAGACGGAAGTTTACTGTCTTCTTACCTTTGCCTTCAGCTTCAAGCTTCGCAGCGATTGCATCGAATGCATCTTGGAAAGCAAGACCATCGAACTCACCAGAATCGAACAGAATACCTTTCTCTGTGTAAGCTGCTTCAGACACGTCTAGCTCAGAACCATCTTCAGGCTTGATTACTGGGATGATGTCGATGCCGTACTTCGTTGCGAATTCGTAGTCACGTTGATCGTGAGCAGGAACCGCCATTACCGCACCTGTGCCGTAATCCATAAGAACGAAGTTTGCTACGTATACAGGAACAACACGACCGTTAAGAGGGTGGATAGCCGTTAAGCCAGTATCCATACCTTTCTTTTCCATTGTTGCGAGTTCAGCTTCAGCCACTTTAGTGTTACGACACTCTTCAACGAATGCAGCAAGCTCTGGGTTGTTTTGCGATGCTTTCTCTGCAAGAGGGTGACCTGCAGCGATACCCACGTAAGAAACACCCATTAGTGTGTCTGGACGCGTTGTGTAAACTTCCAGTGGCGCTTCTTCACCGTTAACAGCGAAAGATAGCTCAACACCTTCAGAGCGGCCGATCCAGTTGCGCTGCATGGTCTTAACCATTTCAGGCCAACCTTCAAGGTTGTCTAGATCGTCGAGTAGCTCTTGTGCGTACTCAGTGATCTTAATGAACCACTGTGGGATTTTCTTTTGCTCTACTGGGGTATCACAACGCCAGCAGCAGCCATCTTCTACTTGCTCGTTTGCTAGTACCGTTTGGTCGTTCGGACACCAGTTAACAGAAGAAGTCTTCTTGTAAACTAGGCCTTTTTCGTAAAGCTTAGTGAAGAACTCTTGTTCCCAGCGGTAGTACTCAGGCGTACACGTTGCGAATTCACGGTTCCAGTCGTAACCAAAGCCTAAAAGCTTAAGTTGGTTTTTCATGTACTCAATGTTTTCGTAAGTCCATGGTGCAGGCGCTGTGTTGTTTTTTACAGCTGCGTTTTCTGCAGGTAGGCCGAATGCATCCCAACCGATTGGCTGCATTACATTTTTGCCTTGTAGACGTTGGAAACGAGATACCACATCACCGATGGTGTAGTTACGCACGTGACCCATGTGCAGTCGGCCACTTGGGTACGGGAACATAGACAGACAGTAGAATTTTTCTTTGTTTGGGTCTTCACTTACAACGAAAGTCTCGCTGTCATCCCAGTGTTGTTGAACCTTTTGTTCAATCTCTTGCGGGTTATATTGTTCTTGCATCGATGGTATCCGGTTATCTTGGAATTTGTGAGTTCGGTTAGAACAGAATCTTACAGATCGTCATAGAATACCTAAAGGAGCTTAGTACAACAATAGTTATACCCTTCATACTTGCAGTTGCACCATGGTTGATTGCGTAAATTCAACCGTATTACTTAAGACAGCTATGCTTAAGGGGATGAATTGCATTTGTTTGTGAGGGATTGCTTGCTTAGCTGTATACCAGTTACCTAAGATAAAGGTTTGTAATCTTAAGGAGGTTGTTTATGCCGAAGAAAAAAGCACTCTATGAAGAAGTCGTCGAAGAGGTAATTGAAACGCTGAAGCATAGCCCCGAAGAGTTCAACAATAAAATTGAAACGTCAGGTAAGTTTGCTAAAGCAGCCAATGATATGACCAAAGACGAGTTATCATTGATTTCAGCGTATGTTAAGTCGGACTTGAAAGAGTTTTCTGAAAGTTACGAAGAGAGTAAAAGCGGTCCATTTTATTTGATGATTGCAGACTCTATTTGGCAAGGTCTGTTAGATATCACTGATCGAACTAAAGTGGAGTGGGTTGAACTGTTCCAAGACCTGGAGCACCAAGGTCTATACCAAGCTGGTGAAGTTATTGGTTTAGGTACACTCGTATGTGATGAGTGTGGGAATCAAACGGAATATAACCACCCAACAACCATCATCCCTTGTATTAAGTGCGGTTCGACTGGATTTAGCCGAAAGGCATTGAAACCTTAGCTTTAGCTGCTGCCTCTTCTAAACTGCTTATATAATAAAGATGCAGGTTGATGCACTCACATCAACCTGCATCTTGTCTTTAGTCTTTTTGTCTTCTCACTAGCCAACCGACCACCAAGCTCAATAGAACCCAGATATACAATGGCCAAGTACCAAACACGCGATAGGGGGTTTGACCATCTGTTGAAACGAGTTCAGCTTTTAGTACTGCGGTTTCAAACTGAGGTATCTGTTTGATGATCTTACCTTTGTGATCTGTCACAGCCGTTACGCCATTGTTGGTAGAGCGAATAAGAGGCTTGCCGAGCTCTAGAGCACGCATTTGAGCGATTTCCATATGTTGCAGAGGCCCAATTGAACGACCAAACCACGCATCGTTAGAGAGCGTTAAGATAAAGTCTGTCTCATCGGTAACATTTCGCCTTACTTGTTCATTAAAGATTATTTCATAACACAGCGCAGGTGCAAGGTGACGACCATTTGCCACTATGTTTGGCTGGACGAAATCGCCGCGGCTGAACGATGACATTGGTAAGTTGAATAATGGTGCCAATGGACGAAGGATATCTTCAAACGGAACGAACTCACCAAATGGTAATAGGTGATGTTTATGGTAGCGTTCGTTTGGATCGTAGCTATATTCGCCGTATGGGTTTACTCCTAGTGACAGAATACTGTTGTAGTACTTCTTATCTTCAGACTGATTTAGCACACCGGTGATGATTGAGCTGTTGTTCATCTTGGCTGCGCTGTCTAAGTTGCGTAAGAAAGAAGGGATCTCAACCTCAAATGCAGGGATCGCCGCTTCAGGCCAGATGATGATATCAGCTCCCCAGTTTTCTCTGCTCAGGTCGGTGTATTTCATCATAGTTGGCCAGCGATGACTGGGTAGCCATTTACTGTCTTGAGCGACGTTACCTTGGATTAATACGACTGATGTTGTTTTTTCTGGGTTCGGTGTCACCCAATCGATGTTTCGAATACCGAAACCTGCACTAAACACGATGGCAGGGATGATGCTGACACTCCATGCCTTGTTGATAACCGTATAGGCAAGTGCGGAGGCTGAAGTAATGATCGCTAGAGTGACCAGCTCTACACCGCCAATAGGTGCGAATGAGCCTAACGGAGAATCGATTTGGCTGTAGCCTAACCATAACCAAGGGAAACCAGTCATTACCCATCCACGCAGCCAATCACTGATTAACCACAATGCTGGCGCCGCGAGGAAATACCGACTGAGACTATTGGCAGGAAAAAACTTGTTTAGACTCCAAGTAAATAGACCCGAATAAACAGCTAGGTAGCCAACAAGCAATGCCATTAAAAACAGGTTGGCTGCCAGTGGCATTCCACCAAAGCCATCAATGCTGACATATACCCAACTGATACCTGTTGTAAATTGGCCTAAACCCCATGCATAACCAATCCAAAGCGCACTTTTAGGTGATCGGTTGTGGATCAGCAAAAGCAATAAGGCTGGGCTGAGAATAGCAAGAGACCATATCGAGTATGGTGCAAACGAAAAGGTTGTTATAGCGCCAACAAAAACGGCCGCAAGCGGCCGTAATAGGCGATGAATAAAGGTCTTAGTCATCTAATTTCTGTCATCTCTTTAGAGAGAGGTTGTTATTCTTCGGTAGTCGGAAGAGGTTGCTCATCAGGAACGGTTACCTGTAGCTGGATCACGCGACGATTATCCGCTGATGTTATTTTGAAATGGTAGTTGTCGATTTCTACTACTTCTCCACGAACAGGCAGGTGACCGAGGGCTGTCATCACCATACCACCCACAGTATCCACTTCATCATCACTGAAGGTTGTGTTAAACGTTTCGTTAAACTCTTCAATGGTAGTTAAAGCTTTAACCGAATAGGTATGCTTACTCAGCTTGCGAATATCTAGCTCTTCTTCATCGTCAAACTCGTCTTCTATTTCACCAACGATTTCTTCGAGGATATCTTCAATGGTGACTAGGCCTGAAACACCGCCAAACTCATCGACTACGATAGACATATGGTAACGCTCTTCTTGGAACTCCTTAAGTAGGCGATCAACTCGCTTACTTTCCGGAACGACCACTACAGGGCGAATCACTTGTTCGATATCAAATGGGGCACTGTCTGAACCTAGATACTTAAGTAGGTCCTTCGCTAATAGAATGCCTTCAACATGGTCTTTATCTTCACTGATCACTGGGTAGCGAGAGTGTTGAGCATCAGTAATAAGCGCAGTCAATGTATCTAAGTCATCGGTGCGTTCAACTGTAACCATTTGAGAGCGAGGCAGCATGATATCGCGTACTCGCATCTCTGAAATCTCCATAACACCTTCGAGCATGTCGCGAGTGTCGTGGTCAATTAGGTCATTAATTTCTGAGTCGCGGATAATATCTACGAGCTCTTGGCGGTCTTTCATTTCGCCTTGAAATAGTTGGCCTAGGCGTTCAAAGAAGGACTTTCTACTCGGACCTTCAGATTTTTTACTTCCCTCAGAAGTGGGGGGGTTACCTTCGTTCATGATTTCTCAAAAAATAACGCTACCAGAAGTGTGATAGCACACATTAAAACTCAGATTCCTGTGAAAACAACAGGTTCGATGAGTTCTTGTTTCTCTGCAATCTACTTTACTAGAATCAATTTACTTTTCTAGAATGTAAGGGTCTTCAAAGCCCATAGTTTGCATGATTTCTGTCTCGAGTGACTCCATCTCTTCAGCTTCATCATCTTCGATATGATCATAACCTAGCAGATGGAGGCTACCATGTACAACCATATGAGCCCAGTGTGCTAACAGAGGCTTATTTTGCTCTTCTGCTTCTTTCTCGACAACTTGGCGGCAGATAATAAGGTCGCCCAGTAGATCTAACTCGATCCCAGGAGGAGCCTCGAATGGAAAAGACAACACGTTAGTCGGTTTGTCTTTTCCACGGTATTCATGATTGAGCTGGTGGCTTTCTTCTGTATCTACGATACGAACTGTCAACTCGGCGTTCTCTTGAAACTGAGGAATTGTCTTGTCTAACCAAAGCTGAATATCTTGTTCGGTTGGGAGACCTTGCTCATTTTCGACCGCTAATTGCAAGTCTAGTTCAATAGACATCTATTTATCACCTTGCCCTGTAACCGCTGAACTATTTTGTGTTGCTAGTTGTGTCGTCGCTACTTGTTGAGCCTCAAGAAGTTTGGCTTCGCGCTCTTCACGTTTACGCTTTTCAAACTCTTTGCGTTCTTTCTGGTCTTTCGCTTCCCACTTCTCGTATGCGTTGACGATACGAGCAACCACTGGATGACGAACGACGTCCTCAGACATGAAGAAGTTAAAGCTAATGTCATCAACTTCACTGAGCACTTCGGTTGCATGACGTAAGCCTGATTTTGCACCACGAGGTAAATCGATTTGCGTTATATCACCCGTGATCACAGCGCGCGAGTTAAAACCGATACGGGTTAAGAACATTTTCATCTGTTCAACCGTGGTGTTTTGGCTCTCATCAAGAATGATAAACGCATCATTCAGTGTACGGCCACGCATGTAAGCCAGTGGCGCAACTTCAATCACGTTACGTTCAATCAACTTTTCAACACGTTCAAAGCCAAGCATTTCGAAGAGTGCATCGTAAAGTGGACGCAAATATGGATCGACTTTCTGGCTTAAATCACCAGGAAGGAAACCAAGTTTCTCACCGGCTTCAACAGCAGGGCGAGTCAGTAGAATACGGCGAACCTCTTGGCGTTCGAGTGCATCGACAGCTGCCGCAACGGCTAAATATGTTTTACCAGTTCCTGCTGGACCGATACCAAAAGTGATGTCATGAGTCACCATATTCATTAGATACTGTGCTTGGTTTGGCGTACGAGGTTTGATGACGCCTTTTTTAGTCTTAATGGTGACTTCTTTGCCGTAGTCAATTTCAGACTCGACGTGTTGTTCCAAAATACCAGACTCGGTGATCGCCAGGTGCACTTGCTCTGGTTCGATATCGATTATGTTGCCTTTAACTGGAGCCGTTTCAACATAGAGGTGTTTGATGATGTCTAAAGCTGCGGCTGTCGTGTGAGGCTTACCGACAATCGTGAAAAAATTGCTACGGTAATTAATCTCAACCCCCAGACGACGCTCAAGATGCTTGATGTTGTCGTCAAATGGTCCGCATAAGCTTGCCAAGCGCTTGTTATCTGCTGGCTCTAGATTTATCTCTAAGGTAACGATTTTATTGCTCAAATTAGCCTCTCATTTTGTGCCACTCACTCTTAAATACAAAAAGAGCAAAAAGCCCGATATAGACCGGGCTTCTGATGGTGATATTCCCTATTTCTAAGATGGTCACTTAGTTAGGTAATTTCAAGCTTTGTGTTTGTGCTTTGTGCTCAAACAGTTGTATTGCTTATGGCGTAAAGGTTGCTACGCCTAGCTCGTCTTCGCGTTTTGTTTTTTCCATCATTTCTGCTGGAGTCATAACAACGCGTAGACCCATGTCTTTTTCTGTTCGAACCAATTCGCCACGTAGTGAGTTGGTGTAAACCTCAGTGATCTTCACATCTACGAACTGGCCGATTAGGTCTGCAGAGCCTTCGAAGTTCACAACACGGCTGTTTTCTGTACGGCCACGCAGTTCCATTAGGTTCTTTCTTGATGGGCCTTCAACAAGGATACGTTGCTCGGTGCCTAGCATTAGACGAGAGAAGCGCATAGCTTGTGTGTTTACCGTTTGTTGCAGTTCGTACAGACGATCTTTCTTCTCTTGTGCTGGTACATCACATGGGTAATCTGCCGCTGGCGTACCTGGACGTGGAGAGAAAACAAAGCTGAAGCTCATATCGAAATCAACTTCTTTAATTAGCTTCATTGTATCTTGGAAGTCTTGCTTAGATTCACCAGGGAAACCAACAATAAAGTCAGAACTGATTTGAATATCAGGACGAGCTTTACGCAGTTTACGGATAATAGATTTGTACTCGATAGCCGTATGTGGACGCTTCATCATCGTAAGAATACGGTCACTACCACTTTGTACTGGTAGGTGAAGGAAGCTCACTAGTTCAGGGGTATCTTTGTAAACTTCAATGATGTCGTCACCAAACTCAAGCGGGTGGCTTGTTGTGAAACGAATACGATCGATACCATCGATAGAAGCAACAAGACGAAGCAGTTCTGCGAATGAACAGATATCACCTTCGTGTGTTGGACCACGGTATGCGTTTACGTTCTGACCAAGTAGGTTAACTTCACGTACACCTTGTTCTGCAAGTTGTGCAACTTCGAACAATACATCATCCATTGGACGGCTAACTTCTTCACCACGTGTGTATGGAACAACACAGTAAGTACAGTACTTAGAACAGCCTTCCATAATTGAAACGAATGCAGTTGCACCGTCTGCTTTTGGCTCAGGAAGATTATCGAATTTTTCGATCTCAGGGAACGAGATGTCCATTACAGGCTTCTCGTTAGATAGTGATGACTTAATCATCTCTGGCAGACGGTGTAGAGTTTGTGGGCCAAAGATAACGTCTACGTACGGTGCTCGTTGACGAATGTGGTCGCCTTCCTGAGTTGCTACACAGCCACCCACACCGATCACCACACCTTCTTTTTTATCTTTAAGCGTTTTCCAACGACCAAGCTGGTGGAATACTTTTTCTTGCGCTTTTTCGCGGATAGAACAAGTATTCAATAGTAGTACGTCTGCTTCCTCAGGTACTTCCGTTAGCTCATAGCCATTTGCAGCGTTAAGCAGGTCGGCCATTTTTGATGAATCGTATTCATTCATCTGACAGCCCCAAGTTTTAATTAGCAGTTTCTTACTCATTATATGTTCGCTCGATCGTTAGTTTAATTTAAGGGAGCAAATCGCCCATTATTCATCCGCCAGCATTGTTTGTCATAATTAGGTATTCAATTTTATGACTGGCTCTAGCGGCAAGCGGCGTATTGTACTGGTTTCAAAACCGACTGACTAGTAGTCTGAACAAATCTCTTATGTAGTGGTTTTTATTATTGTTAACGCCATATACCATAAGGGATAACCCTTTTTTCGAATAAGGTTTTTGGTTACAAGTTAGTTATGAAAAAGTACAATCAAAAACAGTCAAAGAATCAAACTGATAAGTACAAAATATGAACAGTTACGATATTGTGGTAGTCGGTGGCGGCATGGTTGGCGCCGCAACAGCGGTCGGCTTTGCAAAGCAAGGGCTGAGTGTTGCGGTGATCGAAGGTTTTGCCCCACAAGCTTTTGATGAGTCACAAGCGATGGACATTCGTGTGTCAGCGATTTCTCAAGCATCGGTCGATTTACTTGAAGATCTTGGTGCATGGCAAAGTATTGCAGCGATGCGAGTGTGTTCTTACAAGCGTTTAGAAACGTGGGAGCACCCAGAGTGTCGTACTCGATTTGATGCTGCTTCTCTCGATTTACCTCGTCTAGGCTATATCGTTGAGAATAGGCTCATTCAACTAGGGTTATGGTCTCAATTCGATGCCTACGACAATCTCGAACTGTTATGCCCAGAAAAGCTGGATGAGATTGAGTTTGGTGAAACCAATATCGTTAAGCTTCAATCAGGAGCTGAGTTATCAGCGAAGTGGGTGGTTGGTGCTGATGGGGCGAATTCAGCCGTCCGTCAACAAGCTGGAATTGGTATCACGGCTTGGGATTATCGACAACACTGTATGCTTATCAACGTAGAAACAGAACAACCTCAGCAAGATATTACTTGGCAGCAATTTCTACCAAGTGGCCCTCGCTCATTTTTGCCTTTGTGTTCTCTAACCTCTGACGATCAAGAAGTCGGGCAGGGCTCGTTAGTTTGGTATGATTCTCCGCTGCGTATTAAGCAACTGTCAGCAATGACTCCTGAAAAACTACGAAATGAAGTACTTACTCACTTTCCTAAAGAGTTAGGTGATATCAAAGTCTTGAATTCGGGTTCTTTTCCTCTGACACGACGTCATGCTCAATCATACTCGAAGAATAACTGTATTTTAGTCGGGGACTCTGCGCATACGATTAACCCTTTGGCAGGGCAGGGCGTAAATTTAGGCTTTAAAGATGTTGCCGCTCTATTGGATGTGACTAAAGAAAAACGTGAGCTGAATCATTCTGTAGCAAGACGCTATGAGGTTATGAGAAGAGGCGACAACTTGATGATGCAGAGTGGCATGGATTTCTTCTACAAGACATTCAGCAACGACATTGGCCCTCTAAAGTTTGTACGTAATGCTGCACTAAAGCTAGCAGAAAACTCAGGGCCGATTAAAGCTCAAGTATTGAAATACGCGTTGGGCCTTTAAACGGTTACATAAGGTTATTTACATAGAGAAGGAGAGTTGATGATCTCCTTTTTTGTATGGCGTTGGATGCTATAACTGCTGTGTAATACAAACAGGTGTATCGATCTCTAAAGAGTACCCTGTATAAACCAAAGACCCGTCCTCATTATCTCGCTTGAATGATGTGATGTTGTTGGAGTGCTGGTTTGCGGCGATAAGCCATTGTCCACAGTCAGTGATATGAAAGTCGCGAGGAAAGTTACCTTCAGTGCTATAGCTATCAATAAAAATTGGTATTTTAGTCATAGAATCTATTTTGAAGCTACTGATCCTTGATTGATATCGACCAGACACATATAGGAATTGCTCATCTGGCGATAACTTAATTGCAGCTGCGGCTTCTCCCTTCTCCATATTCGGAAGGGCATCTATTTCCTCCACAATGCTCCACACACCTAAAACTTTTTCCAACATGAGTATCGTTTCAGAGAGCTCACAGAGTACGTAGGCCTTATCTTCAGCCTTATTGAAAACCAAATGGCGAGGCCCATTACCTGCTGGCGCTTTAATGGCTTGCATTGGTTCGTCTAGAAACTCTTCCTGTTCTTCGTCAAAGCAATAGAAATTGATTTTATCAGCTCCTAGATCGACGGTGACAAGCTGTGGTGAGTTTTGTAAGAACAGGCACTGATGAGCATGAGGCCCAGTTTGTCGATCTTTGTTCGGCCCCGAACCGACCATTTTGATTGTTTTGAGTCGCTTATCGATATTGCCATTGATACTTAGACTAAAAATATCGAATGTGCCTGATGAGTATTGCGACGTAATAGCAAATTTATTGTTGGGAGCAATTGCGACATGGCAGGGGTGGCTGCCCGAGATAACTCCTGAATTGGTCGTTGTCTTTGAATATGTATTAGGAATATGAAATAGCTGGGGTTGTTTTGGTTGTTCGACTTCAGATGCGGTATAAATTCCAAGTTTTGTCGCTACGACAAAAGAGGGGTTATTACACTCGGCGACAAGCTTAAAAGGTAATAGTTTTCCTGTACCTAAGTCTAACTGAGTTTGATAAACACCTTGGCTTTTACTTGGTGTGTCCGTGTAGCAACCGATCGTTAAAGGGAGGATTTTCATTAGCAGTCAGACTCAGTTAGAAAATGGAGCTGACATTGTCTTATAAAAAGAACGAAAAAGTGAGGAGTGAGAGGGAAATATTTGGTGATTTGGTTAGCAGATTTTCATATTCCAGATAAAACAAAACCCAGCTAAAAAGCTGGGTTTTATAAATGATGGTGCGGTCGGAGAGACTTGAACTCTCACACCTCTCGGCGCCAGAAC
>NZ_LAUM01000023.1:0-95226 GCF_000972265.1 Vibrio sp. ECSMB14106
CCCAACGAATCAGAACGATTATATTGGGAAAACTCTAAAACCGTGGCCATTTTTAGTTGACCACTACAGTCATACCTATCTCGAAAGCCTTTTAACGAGTTTGCTGAACAACCTATTATATCCGCCAAGCTTTTAATCGCTCTTGTCTGGTTCCCAAAACCCAATCGATTAAGATGACCAAATTTTGCCAAATAAAGCGCCGATATTAACAGGTCTGTTCTATTAACTTCTGACGTGGGCATAGGGGTACGCAAAGTGTCTTTCTTAGGAGTGAATATTTCTGACTCATTTCCTTGTAGTTGGATATTGAAGAAAGGTTCTATCAATTGCCAACTGCGTAAAAACAGTTCAGATGTATCAGCCACACCATTTCCCAATGACAATAGTGGTTCCATCACTTCTGATTTGAATTCGGATCTTGTGAGAACAAAATCAAAGTTTATCTTTTCATCATTCGCCGATATTTCTTGGAGTTTATCCTTCACAACATCAAGTTCAGAACAAACATTCGCGTTAGTGAATGGTGAGACAAAATAAATAGAAGATGTTTGATCGGGGAAATAGCGCTTCGCAATTAGTGCTGATCTAACTAACTTTTTATAGACCCTCATTGCCGTTGTTAATTTATCACCATAATTCAACCCACCAAGGTGAAAAGCTACATCTATGAAATATAGTCGGTTGTCGTAGAATGAAAGTCCTAGTACATCAACCTCTGCTTGACGCAATAGTTGCTCGTAGCTATTTTTGCCAAAAGCTTCCGGCCAAAGCTCATGAGCCGTATCAAAAAGTTCCGTTATCTCATCAGACTTAGGCAACCATTCAGGCGATGCTTTCCAGTTTAACTCAGCAAACTCACAACCACGGACATGTCGTAGCCATGAGCGCAAAAGAGATTCTGCTATTTCAATCTTCACAATACAGGCTTCCTCTTGATCGCCTTGTTTAGTTGGTATCCCCAAAAAAGAAGTATAGCAATGCTTAATTGGCAGAACTGCTCCCAAGCACGTATCAGATAGAAATACGCAGACAAAGTTGCTTTTGTTCCTGAGGAACACTAGAAACCCCAATAGGCCACTTCTAAGTCTTGATTATGGACTGTTGACATCCCCCATTCGAAGAGTACTCTTGTAATAGGGCGTCCGCCTTACTTGCGTATGAGTAAAAACAGACATTTCAATAAATGATTATCTATTAATGAATTAATTTTAATGACCTTTGGCTGATTAATATCGACTCAAAAGGTTTAAACGTGCGCCCGGAGTCGATCTAAAAGTCGGAGCATTAATCATGTTAGATAAGCAACTCGTACATGCCTTTCATCAATCATTAAAAAATTACTTACCGGATCTTAAATTAGGTCAATCCAGAGAAGTGGTTGCATCTTTTTATGGATTTAAATCTGCGGCTAGCTTAATTAAGGCTGGTTTCGTGCTATCTGAGTATGACCTTGATAGCATACAAGCAGATTTTTATGACGATGAATTTAACCAACACAATGAAACACGATTATTATTCACCAACGAAAAAAACGTTCGACATCGCCTTAGAAGGCTATCTAAAGCTGTACTAGCAGATGCAAGATTAGAAGAGCAAGTCCTTCTACATATACGTAATAACCTGTTTCTAAAGAACTGTAAGTTCTACAGTTGGAATGAGATCGAACCATGGATGGTAGATAGTTTAGGTGAGAAACTAGTTGAAAAATTGAGCCATGAAGGTAGCGCGTCCGCTGCGTATTCATATGCTGTTCATCACTTCGATGGGATTGAAATAGACGACAATGCAGGCCCGCACGAGGACTACTGGTATAAAAGGTACATTTCTGGCGAGGTTTTGGAAGGGGGCGCACTCCGCTTTGCAAAAGAATACGAAGAAAAACTATCTGTTCAATCCGAGTATCTATCACTACTAAAAAGAGCGGCAGAGTTAGGCAGTAAAGAAGCAATGATGCAACTCGCTGAAAACACTGATGACGTAGAGGTAATTCGAGAGTTGGCGAAACAAGGTTACTATCCAGCAATTGAGTTTGCTTATGAAGCCTATAGTGACACTCAATATGAGGAATTGCTTGCATTTAGTGGAAATACAGAAGCTATTCTTAACCTCATGGAAAAATACGAACATTCCTCAAAAGAAATTGAACAATATAAACTCGTTTTTTTGAACGAGCTAGCCAACCTTTATGGTTATTACCCGACCCAATCGATTGCTGATAATGATGAAGATTATGGGCCAGTATTCATCCTTTATGCAGGCATATCGCTTCCTAAAGTAAGCAAAGAATTGGAGCTGAAAGCGAAGGCAGAAGCTCAAAAGGTTTTCAACCAACATAACTACTAGTTAATAGTAAAAGCAGCTTTCGAACTTTGTACGGGGGCTGCTTTATCCCCTAATGCAGCACATTCGAAATATAAACATTTAGGTTACAGACTCTAAGGCGCTTCTGTCCCGGAGCTAGCCGGAACAGGTTCGTACTAGAGATCTAATTAAATGGTCAACTTCAGCATGCCACTACAACCACTACAACGATATTCAACTTATCTTTTCGAACAACTTTGCCAGATGTTCTTGGAGAAGGCTATAAACTATCAACGAGAGCAATATTGACACTGAAACTTAACTAGTAGATTGATACATAAGAGGTTTCAGTCTTTCTCCATCTAGAGTAACTTGATCCGAATATATCATTAACTGAGAATAACCATGAAGGCCTCTCCATCGGAAATGTAAAGGAACCCTATAAATTTCCCGATCATTGACGAGCATAACAATATTACTCTGCTCATCATCCTCTAGAAGCAATATGGGCTGATAGTTTATGGCTTGCGAAAAAGATGAATAGCAACTTGATTCTCTTAAAGCATATGGAAAAATCCAGATGTTGAGGGATGCATGAAGGCTAGTGTTTAAAGGTTTTGGCAGGGGAATATTAAAATCGCTAATATAGACGACCATATTTTTAGGGAATGCAATGCCATGGTGCACTTGTACTCTTGGTATGCGAGTTTTTAAACGCCAAGTGTCTATGATTAGTCTGCAAGCATCCCTTATAAGATTGCGAACTAGAACAAATAAAAAGACGATAAAATAAACACTTAGCGCAAATAGGATAAACTCAAAGAAAGTTATGTCACTTTCTTCATTATATAGTTCTGGCGGTATTCGAGCTGCGTAAGTAGCCGATACCAACAATTTTCCCAGAATCATTCCTTAGTTCACCCTCAATGCATTTAGACAAGTGTAATTCTAGTTGATAATGCAGGTAGGGTTACAGGATACAATAAAGAGTTAAACACAACAGCAAGCTGAGTTGCTTTATCCCAAGTTAAGACTTAATCCGCACCACCAGTTTTAAATACCAAGTTAAGTATGTCTAAGTCTAAGGCACTTCTGTCCCTAAGTGACCCATCACTAAAACCTAAAAACTTACTTTCAATGCATAAATATTTGCTGCGACACATAAGATATATTTGGGCAAATCACGACTGATTGAAAACGCGAATTTGTTCGACGACACTGATAATGGGGCAGAAGTGCTTCAGAGTGATTTTTGCAACAGGCTCTTGCAAAATTGGGGTTGGAGTTTGTCCAACAGCTTGTTGGCCAAATCAATCTTATGATGGTTTTCCAGTACCTAAACTTGTTTTGGGGCACTTTAGAGTTAGAAGAGCCAACTTTCTCTCGCCAATTCAACCTAATTTGTTGTGAACTATTAGTAAAAAGAGCCAGCACAGCTAGTTCTGGCTCAGCATTGGAGATCAAGTTACTTTGATAAGTGGCCTTTTCTCATTTTGAGGATTTACTAGGCTTTAACCCTGGTGTATTTCCTGGCGTTTTTTTATTGTCACGTCGACGTTGATCTGGCTTTCCTGTCGATTTAGCGATTGGTTTTGGACCTGGTTTCAAACTCATTATTATATCCACTCTATTATTGAGGTTATTCCTCATTCACGATCTGTGGGCAGTATTGAGACCTTTCAAGGCATGAGCAAAAAACAAATAAAAAGAATGTGAGTTCAATCGCTGAAATACGTTTCGTGGCACTTTTGAGTTAGAAAGTACCACGGGTAAAAATTCAGCCTATGAAGGTTCTGAATAGAAGCGAGTAGGGTACTAAGGGCGAAGTCTATCCTACGGGTTAATGTGACTTACACCCAATACACAGTCTTGAATGCCCGTATAAAGAGCAAAGAATTACGGAATATATAAATACTGCTTATTACACGAAAATGACTGAGTCTACTTAACAACGATTTTTTCCTTCATTTCAATGATTCCGTACTGAATCATATCACTCCATGTTAGTTGTTTGCATATCGTCCAATCACGGAAACAAGGCTCTACAGAGAGAACCCATATCACTGCAACTAAACAAGAAAATAAGCTAACCATTATTATGCCCATGATGAAACTATAATAAGCGGGATATACACGAGCACCTTCCGGTAGTGGTTTGAATTCTGGCGTGATCCTTCCTATTCCAATCTTGACATGCAAAGGTTTGATTTGTGTATAGGTCGGCTTATCTTTCTTATTATTATTTTTCCAATGCGATATGTTGGGTGGTGAGACCCCACACAGGTCTGCGATATCCTTTTGCTTGAGCCCCATTTGGATTGCTAAATCATAGATATTGTCGAAATTTTCTACCTTTCGATTATCGTAAGCGGGGTCTCTTAACCACATTCTCCAAAACATATTAACCCTTAAGTTGTTGATAGATAACGGAATAAGTAGTTGTTAGCATCACTTAAGTATAATTAAGTATTCAAACTATGACAATGTAACTAGTTTTATCAAGCAACTCAAATATGAACCACTCAGGTTAGGTAGGAAAAAATGAAATTAAGTTATGACGAAGAGATACCAAAGCATGTTGTAGATTTATTGGTTTATGTATTTCTAGAGCAGCAGGAAGAGAAAGAGCCTATCGCTATCTTAAATGAATTGAATACTTGTTGGGACCAAAAAAATTGGGGCTTAATTGAGGGGCGTGGTCAAACACAGGAAGAAGCTTTCGACAATGCCAAACAAAAAATCTCAAATCGATTCGGCGAGAGATTGAATGAAGTTACTTGGACGGGTAGTTGTAATATGCATGATTACGATGAACGAATTCGATTGCCCTATTACACTAAGTTTCATTATTTATCGCATAAGTACAAGGTAACGATAGTATTAACACAAGCTGAATTTAATCAGCTAAATGGATGCTTTATGAGTTTAGGTAGTATTAAAGCGGTTAAATACAGCGATAAGAAGTCTCGTTATCCGCATCCTGCAACAATAGAACTTTATGCAAACAAGATTATTCAACGTGATGATGAGTCAATATTTGTCGATTTGATTCGTTCGGTTGAATCTGTATCTCCTACAACGGAACAAAGATTGACTGGTCTTCAGAAACTACCATTTGATTTGCTCTGCGACATTGATCAAGTAGGCTTTGGTGGGGACAACATAGATAATCGTATTTTGGCTTATCTAGAAGACCTTGACCCATCGATTATTAATGAAATGCGATAAAAGGAGATACGTGCGCAAAACTTTCCGAGTAAAAGTGGTACAAGGTAGTACTACTCACAGCCCTATCATAGCTAAATATAGGCATAAGATGCAGTGAGTAGTACTTGTCGAACTGACTGTTCTGGCGCAATAGCGTTTTATAGTAGCCACACTAAGACGATTTTATCTCGTATCTAATTGGAAAAAGGAAAGTCTCATCGATCTATAGGATTAATTACAAGTCGTATTTCCGTAGTCATCTGAATAGCATGTAGTACCGTCTGAGAATGTCGTATTCCCATAATCATCCGAATAAGACGAAGTCCCATCACTATATGTAGTATTTCCGTAATCGTCCGAATACGATGATGAACCATTACTAAATGTTGTATTCCCATAATCATCTGAGTACGAAGAAGATCCATCACTGTACGTAGTGTTACCATAATCATCGCTATACGCAGAAAGGCCATTGGTGCATGTGGTATTACCGTAATCATCACTATAGCAAGTCGCGGCATTAACATGTGCCGCACCTGATATAAGGGCTAGAATAAGAAGTCTTTGCATGATTTTGCTCTTGTAGTGACTAATTGTATAAAGTGTAGTAAGGGTATTTTAGCTTAATTGAGTCGCTTTCGTCTCTAAGCGGACAGTAACATATATGCGCTATCTGGTTGAAAAACCTAGCTCTGTCACCAAAGTTAATTCGCCACAACGTTTGTCTAACATACATATAGTATCGACTGTATCGACTGTATCGCAGCTATCTAAATTATTTCAATATGTCTAAGCTACCACATAGTTCTTCAACTTTTGTATACGCTTCTGCGCCGCTATATAAGTTCTGAGAGTAGTGTGTTGTAGGCTTCTTGTATAACTCGTAAAAATAGGACTTACCTTTTAAGCAAACCTTTTCACCAAGAAAAATTGCTTCTTCACTATAACCAATATATCCAATGTATCCGACGTAGCCTCCAACGTATGACTGTCCTGTGAGTTTGAGAACCATCCCATCTTTAAATGTTAAGATCTCATTAGATTCACCTTCAATATTGTATGACGTTAGTTCAGAAGCTGCGGCACTTCCGAGCATTGATAGAGCAAGTGACGTTGCAAGAGCTAATTTTACGGGCAATGACATAGGTTGTTACTTGGTAAACAGGGGAGGGAGGAGTTTTACTCAAAAATTACTAGCTCCTTTTGATTGAGATCATGATGACTTCATTCAACTCGCTTTTGTTTAGAAATGACTTAGACAGTTTTTCTAATAGTTGAATGTGGTTAGAAATACGCCTAAGATTTTAATCAAGAAAAACTACTGTATAAGTCCACCTTTCGTCCACCCTTAATCCACCCAAGCAAGATTGGGATAAAGTGGGGAAGGGGAAAGTTGATTATTTTCAGTGTATTGCGCGAGATTTACGACGTTTATGAGGGCTCAAAAACGGTGAAACCCCGATGTTGGTAGCATCGGGGTTTCGAATTTCTAGATTTTTCGACTGGTAAGATCGATTATCTTTTCTATGCAGAAGGCTTGGATTTATCCAATCTTATTCCTTGGTAGGGAATTAGATACGGATGAAGTCCATGTGCTCAACTTTAGGCTTGAACGCGTGACGTTGAACGTCTTGCGGTTTAACCTTAACTTCTGCGCCGTCAATCACTAGAGTGATTGTTTCGTAGAATTCAGGCTTATCCATTTGGTTGATCACGTCAGCGTGAACAAGTTCGATAGCTACAGCTGCTGCTTCGCCACCGTAGATTACAGCTGGGAATTTACCAGCGTGACGTAGGCGGCGGCTCGCACCTTTACCTAGTTCAGTACGTACTACTGCTTCAAATTTCATAGTTTTACTCTCAAATTAGTAAAAATTAACTTCACACCTCAATGCGACCTTGAGTATGTGGCAATGCTTAAGCATAAACGAGATCATGCTTAAGCGAGCGCGGATACTAACATCACATAATTAATTGAGCAAGTAAGATCCTTTTTGATCGCTAATTTAGAGGACTAAAAAATTTGTTTGTCGATAAAGTGTTCGTTTATGTCGATGATGTTTGGTCTGTCTTTCAAATGTCGGGCTATTTGGAAAATAGAATTCACCCTCTTTGGTTAAAGGTAGAATTAGACAGTAATAGTTACCAACTTACTCAATAACCGGTATCGAGGTTCTAACGAGTCTGAGAAACCTTTAGGATTAGAGAGGCTCTTAAGCCACCCATAGAGCTTTTGCGGAGTGTTAGACTACCTCGATAACTGTGAGCCATCTCATTCACAATATTAAGCCCAAGTCCTGTTCCTGGTGTGGTTTCGTCAAGACGAATACCTCGCTTCGTTACCTGTTCGAGTTTTTCTTCAGGGATACCTTGTCCGTCATCCTCTACAATTAATTCAACATTGCCGTCAGTAAGCTCCTTGGCGTGCACTCGAATAATACTACGCGCCCATTTATAGCTGTTCTCGAGCAGGTTTCCGAGCATTTCATCGAGGTCGGTTTTTTCAACTGCGACATCAAGTTCTAAATCCAGTTCGTTGACCATGGTTACGTTGTTGTCGGCATAGACTTTGTCAAACGCCATCGCAATTGCCTCGACACGTTCACAGGGCGACGACTTAACCGAAAGGATGTTCATTGCGCCTGCCATACGTGCACGGCCAAGGTGATAATCTATTTGGCTTTGAATTTGATGGATAGGTTCCTGTAAGAGTTTCTTCTCATCATCGGGAAGCCTCTCTATTTCATTTTTGAGAACCGATAGTGGTGTTTTTAAGGCGTGAGAAAGGTTGCCTGCGTGGTTACGAGCTCGCTCTAACAATTCTTGATAATGGAAGAGTAAGGCATTGAGATCGGACACTAATGGCGACACTTCTTTTGGGTAATTATCGCTTAAGCCTTGTTGTTCCCCCTTTCTTAGTAATGCTAACTCTCGTTGCATCTTATTCAGAGGAAGTAGAGACCAACTGACTTGAATACCAATCAACAATAAAACACCAACGAACAATAGCAGTAATATAAGCCACACTTGCCCTGTGAGCTGATTGAGTGTCGATTCTAATGAGTTGTCATTCATACCTATAGTTATAGTGACAGGGTCACTTATTTCGGGGAGGTAGATATCTTGCTCAATATAGATCAGCTTCTCCTCTTTAGGCCCTTTGACTGACGTATGTATCGGTGACCGTTTTATAGTGAGGTCTTTGTCCCATAGCGAGCGAGAACGAATGATTTGATCTTGGGTTGAGGCGCGCCAATAGATACCGCTGTAAGGTTGGTTTAATCTGGGGTCTGAAAGGCGCTCAGCCATTATCAGCGCTCCATGATTATTGGTTTCGATATTGGCTGTTAGCTCATCCATGGTTAAGCCAAGCTGTTGTTTCATGTCATCGACGAGGTAGTCGTTAACCAGTTTTGGTATACCGATACCTGCTGCTAATATCATAGCACCTAGCCAAAAAGCCGCAGCAAGGAGCAAGCGGCTTTTTAGGCTGGTGTTTTTAAGTGTTTTTCTTTTTAAATTCATTCATTACCAGCCAGTTTATACTCATCAGCAGTACGATGATCTGAATAGGCTGTCCACTTATATTGAGAGGGTTACTCGGCATTTAATTGGTAACCAAGCCCACGAACCGTTTTGATGATCTTCGGTGCGATTTTTTTACGAATACGACCAATAAACACTTCGACAGTGTTTGAGTCACGGTCGAAGTCTTGCTTGTAAATATGTTCAATGAGCTCAGTACGAGATATGACTTTGTTCTGATTATGCATGAAGTAAGCAACAACTTTATATTCTAATGCTGTCAGGCTTACAGCTTGCCCTTGCCAAAGTACTTTAGAGCTGCGAGTGTCTAAGCTTAAGTCACCAATCTGAAGGATAGGTGATGCACTACCAGATGCTCGACGTAGTTGAGTTCGAATCCGAGCGATTAGCTCAACCATTTCGAAAGGCTTAGTGATGTAATCGTCGGCCCCTGCGTTTAATCCTTCTACACGCTGAGTTAGGGTGTCACGAGCGCTCAAGATAATAACTGGTGTATTGATGTTTTCATCTCGAATGCCTTTTAATATTGTTAGCCCATCAAGCTTTGGTAAACCTAAATCAAGAACGATCGCGTCCCATGCTTCTGATGTTGCTCGGTAAAGTGCATCGATCCCATCTCGAGAAAGTTCTGGAACCCAGTCGGCTTCCTCGAGTGTTTCAATAATCTGTTGTCCCAAACGCGGCTCGTCTTCAACGACTAAAATTTTCATGACGGGTTCTTCTTCTTATTTTTAGGCTAAATCTTGCTGATATCGCTGGTTAACTTTTCAGCGCCTACTAGTGATGGTCCTTTTTGATAGCTTCTTTAAAGTTGCGACCTTTTATCATCAGCATCTCTAATGTTTCAGCATTGTATTCAACTTTGATAATGTTGTTTTGAAAATTGATTTTCAGCTCATAGACCCAGACGTCATCGTCTTCTTCTAGCTCTACTTTTATAATTCTGCCGTGCAGATCATTTTCGACCGCTGCGTACATTTCTGAGAAAGGACGAATATACCCTGCTCGTACAGCGTCATAGACTTCATCTTGATCTTCTTCAAATTCGATACGAGTTCCTGCTTTATGGACATCTTGTACAAGGTCATGGCCGTTATGAGCTGAATCAGCCCATACGCCAACAGAAACCAGTAAGCCTAAGCTTAAAGAAAACAAAGAAATCATAGTTTTATTAAACATAGCGAATCCTTGGGAAGGTTGATAGCCTGCAGTATAAAAAAGTTATTCTGAATAGAAAATGAACCAGATTCATTCTGAGATTTAGGCTCTTGGAAAGTGATACGCTAGCGATGTTGGAGTTCATCTTCGAATATCTTGTCCCTCATTTTCCAAAAGCGCCCAACTTTGCGTGCAATTACGAATTGAGGAGGGCGGAATCTATGTTGGTGAGCGACCACTTTTGTAGGTGAGGACTCTTCAAATGACCTGTGTCTGTCGGCAAGGTGGGGGCGAACAAACTGATCCTTAAAATTTTGCTTTTGCTTCTTGGTGGTTAATGACCAAAATTCATGTACTTGTGCCTGGTTTTCGCCGCGGTAGGTGACTTTAAGTTGTGATTTGCCTTTGTCGTCTTTAAGCACGTTGAGATCCATTTCCAGACACTCAAACACCAAGGCATCTTTTAGGTTGAGTGCTTCTTTAAGCTTTTTGTCTGGGTCAACCAGAGTTGCATCGCACTCATGACAAATTCGCGCGGCAATGTCGTTGTCCGCACCACACTCACCACAATATTTCGCTCGGAAGCGATAGTTACAGTGTTCGCGTTCGCCCGTGTCTTCATCGGTAAAGTAGCCTTGGCATTTACGACCAAAATGTTCGAGTAACAAGCCATTACTGTCTAGTTTGCCCCAGAAATTGTTGTTGAAGCCACAAGCAGGGCAGGGAATAGTAATGATCTCACTGTCTGAATCGGGTTTAGGATCGCCGACTTCTGGTTGGTAAAGGTCATAGCTGTTGCCCGCGTAATCGAGCACCAAACACTCTTTCTTGCCTGGAGATAAACGTAAGCCACGGCCTACGATTTGTTGGTATAAGCTGATGGACTCTGTGGGGCGCAATATGGCTATTAAATCGACATGCGGTGCATCAAAACCTGTTGTCAAAACTGACACGTTGACCAAGAATTTTATTCTACGTTCTTTGAAGTCATTGATGATTTGGTCGCGTTCTAACGTAGGTGTGTCACCAATGACAAGCGATGCTTCACCTTCCGGCAGTAAACCGAGGATCTCTTGCGCGTGTCGAACGGTGGCGGCAAATACCATGATGCCGAGTTTGTCTTGGGCTAAGAGAATGATCTGGTCGACAATCTGCGGTGTAGCGCGTTTTGATTGTTCGATCACCATGTCTAACTCGGCTTCTTTGTAGCGACCCGTGCTTGCTGGCTTTAATTGCGAGAAGTCGTAACTCAATACTGGCGCATCTATCATGCGGGCAGGGGTTAAGAATCCTTCATCAAGTAGGTAACGAATGGGCAGCTCAAAGATACAGTCTCGAAAGAAACGTGGCTCGTCTGAACGCACTTGACCGCGGGTGTGATATTGATAAATCCATCCCATACCAAGACGATAAGGGGTCGCTGTTAATCCAAGCACCTTAATTCCCGAATTATTTTCACGTAAGTGAGTGATTACTTTCTGGTAGCTACTATTCTTTTCGTCAGGCACACGGTGGCATTCATCGATAACTAAAAGTGAAAATTGATTGGAGAATGAATCGAGGTTACGGACCACGGATTGAACCGATGCGAATACCACTTGTTGGTCGGTCTCTTTGCGGCCTAAACCAGCAGAAAAAATTGAGCCTTTTAACCCATAACCTTCATATTTTTCATGATTTTGCTCTACCAGTTCTTTAACGTGAGCTAGCACTAGCACACGTCCCTTCGCAAGCCTTGCTAATTCAGCAATCACAAGGCTTTTGCCTGCCCCGGTTGGCAGTACCAAAACCGCTGGAGTTTGGTGTTTTCTGAAGTAATGAATCACTGATTTTACGGAGTCAGCTTGGTACGGGCGGAGTGTATACATATCGCATCTTGTAAAATGAAAAACAAATAGTGTGAAATAGCTCAACTAATTGAGCAAAGGTGACTATAATACCTGACTTAGATTAGTTGAGGTATTCATGCGTTTAGATAAATTTCTGTGCGATGCATTAGGCGTCACTCGAAGAGAAGCAACACACTTATTAAAATCCAAGGCAGTGACAGTAAATAATGTCATTCAAAAAAGCGGCTCACTTAAGGTAACTGAAGAGTGCGTGGTAGAATGGCAAGGCAATGAACTGCATGTTCACGGTCCACGTTATATCATGCTGTATAAGCCAGAAGGCTTTGTCTGTTCGCATGAAGATGGCGCAAATCGCATCGCGTTTGAATTGCTTGATGAAATCAAAATGGACAAGCTACACTTTGCTGGTCGTCTAGATGTTGATACTACGGGTCTTGTGTTGATTACTGATGATGGAAAGTGGTCTCACCGTATTACTTCGCCAAAGCACAAGTGCGAAAAGACGTACCGTGTGTGGTTGGTTGAACCTGTTGAAGACGATTACGTTGAAAAATTCAAAGAGGGCATCCAGCTTAAGAGCGAAGATGGCCTAACACTTCCTGCACATCTTGATGTTCGTGCAGAACGTGAAGTGCTGTTAACGATTCACGAAGGCAAATACCACCAAGTTAAACGCATGTTTGCTGCACTTGGTAACAAGGTAGAAGCACTGCACCGTGAACGTATTGGCGAAATTGAGATGGACGAATCTTTAGAGCTAGGTGAATACCGTTACCTAACGCAAGAAGAAGTCGATTCTATCTGGAAGTAGTCTTTTCTGTCGTAAGATGTAGCCGACCAAGGATAGCGTCGGCTGATGATGTTGACTGGTACTAGGAAAGTTTCAGCCATTATTCCTATTTGTTATTGTTATGCCCATATTCGTGTATTGTTGTGCGAATGTTCCTGCTCACATAAACCTCGTACTTAGTCGGAGAGTTATGCAAACATCTACCCAACAGACCCTAAATTCACAACCACAAACTCCTCAGTTAGGTTGGATGCTATTTTTGGTTCTGGGTGCGATTGGTGCGCTGACACCACTCGCCATCGATATGTACCTGCCCGCAATGCCAACGATCGCCAAAGATCTCGGCGTAACAGCGGGTGAAGTACAAATCACACTCACAGCTTACACCGCAGGTTTTGCGTTAGGTCAGTTGTTACATGGTCCATTAGCCGACAGTTATGGTCGAAAGCCAGTTCTACTGATTGGTGTTTTCTTCTTTGCGATTGCGTCTGTTGTGAGTGCCACTACTCATGGTATTGAAGCGTTAACGTTAGTTCGTACTGCTCAAGGTTTTGCAGGGGCGGCGGCGGCGGTTATTATCCAAGCCGTTGTGCGTGATATGTTTGACCGTGAAGATTTCGCAAGAACGATGTCGTTCGTTACCTTGGTGATGACGGTTGCGCCACTTATCGCACCTATGATTGGTGGTTACTTGGCATTGTGGTTCGGCTGGCGTTCAATCTTTTGGGTCTTGGCTATTTTTGCGGTGATTGTGATTCTCGCGGTAATAATCAAAATCCCTGAGACACTGTCTGTTGATAATCGCCAGCCACTGCGCTTTAAAACGACGATTCGTAATTATGCTCGTTTATGTAAAAACCCGACCGCTATGGGCCTGATTTTCTCGGGTGCGTTCTCGTTCTCTGGGATGTTTGCATTCTTAACCGCGGGTTCTTTTGTCTACATTGATATTTATGGCGTACGCCCTGACCTGTTCGGTTATCTGTTTGGCCTGAACATTGTTGCGATGATTCTAATGACGACAATCAATGGTCGAATCGTTAAAAAGGTCGGTTCTCATACCATGCTAAGAACAGCGTTGGTCATTCAATTACTGGCTGGCGTGGGTTTACTGGCCGGTTGGGCATTGGATCTCGGGCTTTGGGGTATTGTGCCGTTTGTGATGCTGTTTATCGGTACTATTTCTACAATTGGCAGTAACTCCATGGGTCTATTGCTAAGTGGTTATCCAAACATGGCAGGCACGGCTTCATCGCTTGCGGGAACATTAAGATTTGGTACTGGTTCTGTCGTTGGAGCGATCGTTGCGATGCTACCAAGTGACAGTGCTGGGTCTATGGCTATGGTAATGGCTGCGTGTGCAGTAATGTCAGCATTACTATATTGGACATTAGGAAAGAAGGCATAATGTCAAAATACTATATTGAAATTCAGAAGTTAGTGAATGATGCGCTAGGTGAGTTATACGCTCTGCATAAGTCAGGTAAAGCGATTGACGCACCTATTGCAAACAACCTTTACCTTGTTCGTTGGGTAACCAAAGCGATTAAGGCTCAATCTTACGATCGCGTGATTGTGCCGGACTTAGTTCGCTGGCAAAAGCAGGGGCGCTCAAAGGGTAACAACTCTGATTTAACCTTTACCTTCAAACGTATCTCTGCTTTCTACGGTCAGTTTTTCCCTAAAGGCGAGGAGCCGAAAGCGCTAAAAGACAGCGATGTTGAAGCGTTTATGGACAAGATGTACGAGATGGGTTGGAGCGTATCAAGCGAAGACGAGCTAACCACTGGTGGAAAAATCCAGTTCTTTACCGATGGTGAGCACTCATTTGCCTTGTGTGGCAAACAGTGTGACGACTCTTTCGACGGCGAGTTAATGGTTAAGCCAATGAACTGGTTTGTTCGCGGAAACCACGCTGAGTTTATTCAAGCGGCGATGGAAGCGGGTTTTATGCTTCACAAAGTGACGGACTACAAGTCTGCGGTGAAGTACCACGGTGAATATATCGTTTATCCTGCAAACCAAGGCAATCAATTGGCTGAGATTCCAATTAGCTTTATTGGCTAGTAGCGGATTCGGGATACGAAGAGCGGAATTATCCGCTCTTTTTTTGCCTCTCATAGCGCGTGTCGCAAATTTGCTGTTTAGTCTTTTCGCATCCCGTCCCCCGAATCTCGCACCTGCTTTTAATCTCTTCGCATCCCGTCATCCGAATCTCGCATCTGCTCTTGTGCTTGCTCCTCAATCGCCTTCACCATGCCTTTAAAAATAAACAGGTGAGCTGGCATCATCGCAAACCAATACAGTAATCCTAGAAAGCCCTTTGGATGCCACCAAGCCGAGATGTTCAGCTCGCGAGAATCACCGTGGTCAGAAACGGTAATCTCGAGTCGCCCTAAACCTGGGCCCTTCATTCCGAAAAGCAGAGATAAGAACTGATTCTCTTCGCAACGGATCACTTTCCACGAATCGATTTTGTCACCCACTTTTAAGTTTGGGCCTTCAGGCATTTGTCGAACGGGTATACCGCCACCGAACAGAACATCTAACCATTCGCGTGTGCGCCATAGAGCATTAGCAAAGAAGTAACCCTGCTTAGGGCTGCCTATTTGCTGTGCGACATACCATAGTGATTCTAATGATGCAGTTGAATTGATACTTGCACCGGTTTTCTTGGGGTAGTAGCCATACCCAGCTTGCCATCGTTTGAACGCGGTTTTATCGAAGCCCCAGACATTACTTTTAACGAAATTTCCTTCAGCGTGAATGGCTTGTTCAACCATGCTTTCGAAGGAGATAAGTTTCTGAGGGTACATTTCTCTTATGGTCGTCGAACTAGCAATAAAGTCATGCTTTAAACCTGCAAGAAGTGCTCTGCCTATATTTGAAGGGACAGAAGTTACCACGCCTAACCAATAGGAGGCGATTTTAGGTGTTAGCAGGGATGTAGCCCAAAGCCTCAGTGGTCGATCGGCCGTTTTGGCAATATGTGCAAACTGGTTGCGGTAAGAGACAATGTCTGGACCGCCCACCTCAAAGATTTGATTATCACTTGGTGTGTATTGTGCGAGTTTGAGTAGGTAATGATTAAGGTTCTTTAAGGCGATAGGGTTGGCTTTCGAGTCGACCCATTTTGGCGCAATCATGATTGGTAGGTTGTAAACGAAGTCTCGCATGATCTCGAATGCCGCAGAGCCTGGGCCTATGATGACGCCTGCTTGAAGCTCGGTAATCGGAACTGGCCCTTTACGAAGCAACTCACCGGTTTTCTTTCTCGCTTGAAGGTGTTCTGAATCACCGGTTTGAGGCTGAAGAGAGCTGAGATAGATAACGTGTTGATTCTTCGGCCCAAGCGCTGCAATAAAGTTACGCGCCAAGCTGAGTTCGTAATCAATGAAGTCGTGGCCTTCCGCCATCCCGTGGACAAGGAAGAAGATAAGGTCAAAGTCGGGAACCAAAGCTTGTGTTGCCGTTTGGTCTGCCAGATCGAGATATTTGAGTGACAAATTCTCATGAGGCTCAGTTCGCGCTTTTAAGTAGTCGATATGTCTTGCTGCTGCAGTGACTTGGTAGCCTTGTTCAAGCAGGAGAGGGAGGAGTTGTGAACCAACATATCCAGAAGCGCCTAAAACCAGTACTTTCTTCATTGTTACTCCATTTATCTCTGTGGTTAAAAACCGAACATTGATATAATAGCGCGATATTTATCTTTATTCATCAATACGTTCCGTTTAGGTATCTCTATGTTGCTCTCTTCCATTCTTCATCACACTCGCGGTGATTTTGTTCGTAGGCTTATTGCGATTGCTTTGCCTATCACTTTGCAGAGCATTATGTTTTCAAGCCGAGGGTTAGTGGATGTGTTGATGTTGGGGCAGCTTGGAGAAGCAGACATTGCCGCAGTCGGTGTCGCAAGCCGTGCTATGTTCGTGACCACCATTATGTTGGTGGGTGTGACCACGGGTGGCGCATTGTTGACAGCACAATATTGGGGAGCGGGCGACAAACAAGGTGTGAGAGAAAGCACGGCACTAACGTGGTTGGTCTCGACGTTGTTTGCGTTACTGACTATTGTTTTCTTTGTCTCTTTCCCTGCGCAAATCATGGGCGTGACCACAGACTCTCAAGAAGTCATTAATTTGGGTATGGAATACATCGTTATCACCTCATTTAGCATGTTGGCGGTATCGTGTGTTAGCAGCATGGCTGTTGGCTTGAGAGCGATGCATAAGCCGGGGCTCAGTACTTTCTTTAGTGGTATTGGTATCCTTTCTAATGTGTTCTTAAACTGGGTGCTGATCTTCGGTAATTTGGGCTTTCCTGCTCTTGGAATTAAAGGCGCTGCGATTGCGACGGTAATGAGTGGGGCTATTGAGGTGGCGACCTTGTTTGGTTACCTTTATTTATCTAAGCATTTATTAGCCTTTAAATTCTGCGATATAAAAGCGGCAGCGACTGTTGAGAAAGTGGTTCGTTTCTTGAAATTATCGTTACCGACGACGTTTAATTTCTTAGCTTGGGCTGGTGGTCTTTTTGTTTATCACGCAATCATGGGACAATCGGGCGTTCAAGGCTTGGCTGCACTGTCAGTCATGACGCCGGTTGAGTCTATCTCATTGAGCCTATTGATTGGCATGTCGAATGCGGCTGCGGTTTTGGTCGGCAATCAACTTGGTGCTAAGCACAATGAAGCGGTTTACTATCAAGCTTTGGGCTTAACGATTTTGTGTTTCTTGACCAGTATTGCTGTTGCGATTTTTCTCTACTTTATGCAAACACCAATACTGAATTCGTTTAGCGCTTTGACTGAGGAAACCAGAGCTCTTTCGGAAAAATTTATTCTGATTCTAAGCGTAGGGATTGTGCTTCGCTCAATTCCGATGACGGTCATTGTAGGGGTACTGAGAGCTGGAGGGGATGTTAAGTTTTGTCTCTATCAAGACTTGATTGCTCAGTGGGTTATCGGTATTCCATTGGCAGCGATCGCTGCAATTTATCTGAAGTTCACGCCTGAGTGGGTGTATTTGCTGTTCTTAACTGAAGAGGTGATTAAATGGGGCGGTTCGCTCTATCGGATAAAAACAAGGAAATGGATTAAAAATTTAATAGAAAATTGAAGTAGAGCGCATCTATCACATCACTTTATTATTGGCGTGTGATCTATCTTTCAAAATACTTCCTCCTAACAGGGAATTAGTGTAGATTCTTCTTCCCAATTCTAACTAATGTGAGCGGTTTAATGTTAAAGCTGTCAGACCTATGTAAAGGCTATGTCGATGGGGGGGAGTTTCACCCTGTTTTGCAAGGTGCAGAGTTAACGTTAAACCAAGGTGATCAGCTAGCTTTAATGGGAGAAAGCGGTTCTGGTAAAAGTACTTTACTGAATCTTATTGCGGGTTTAGACCTTGCCGATTCTGGTGAAATCGCTTTCCCTAACTTCAATATGCATGATTCGACTGAGCGCAATCGTACTGCATATCGCAGAAATAATATCGGTCACATCTTTCAGCAATTTAATTTACTTCCAACGCTTAACATAGCCGATAACATCCGCTTTTGCCGACAACTAAAGGGCTTACCTGAAGATAAAGGTTTGTGGCGACAAATCCTATCCGCTCTCGATTTAATGCCTTTACTTGGACGTTACCCAGAAGAGGCGTCTGGTGGTCAACAACAGCGTGCAGCGATTGCACGAGCTTTGTATATGGAACCAAAGATTCTATTGGCTGATGAGCCAACGGGTAGTTTGGATGAGCGCAATGCAGAAGCGGTAATGCGTTTACTGACTTCGTTGACTCGTCAATTAGAATGTACACTGTTGCTTGTCACTCACAGTGAAAAAGTGGCGCTACACATGGATGGTCGAATCCGTCTGCAAGGAGGGCAATTACATGTTATGGCCCGTAGTTAAAGCGCTACTTGGTCACTATCGACGTTACCCTCTTCAGATTATCTTGGTATGGCTTGGTTTAACCCTTGGCGTCTCACTACTGGTTGGTGTTACAGCCATCAACCAACATGCCAAACAAAGCTATACACATGGCGAACGACTGTTTTCAAATCCTCTTCCTTACCGTATTCGACCAAAACACAACGCCAATAAAATTCCACAAGGTTTTTATATTCAGCTTCGCCGTGATGGATTTCAGCAGTGCTCTCCTTTTGACTATCATCGTATCACCGATGAAAACGGGGCAAACTTTATGCTGACTGGTTTAGACCCTGTGTCTATGCTCCAACTTCAGCCTGGTACTGCCTTAAAAGACCTCACGACTTTAAACTTAATGAAGCCACCATACCCAATTCTTGTTAGCCATGATCTTGCTGAGTATATGGAGTGGATAAATGGGGACTATATCCACCTTATAGATGGCTCTGAGTTAGGGCCAATCGTCGTTGACCAAAATAACCAGATCAACGGCACTCGTCTCATTGCGGATATTTCTTTGCTTAGAATGCTCAAACGCAGTTCAGGGCTTTCGGTGATTGCGTGCTCAGACATGCCAACGGAGAAGTTTGAACGACTCAAAAATATATTACCGAATGGATTAACTATTTCTCGTAGTTCGAAGGCGGAACTTGAGTCTCTGACCAGTGCTTTTCACATGAACCTGACCGCGATGGGTATGCTGTCTTTTGTGGTAGGTTTATTTATCTTCTACCAAGCGATGTCGCTCTCTTTTATTCAGCGTCAACCGTTAGTCGGTATTCTAAGACAAACCGGTGTTTCAGGGTGGCAGTTAACAAAAGCACTTTGTTTAGAGTTGTTGCTTTTGGTTCTACTGAGCTGGATATGCGGCAATATATTTGGCGTAATGCTAGCTAACCAACTGTTGCCCGCTGTTTCTTCAAGTTTGGGCGACCTTTATGATGCTAATGTTGGTTTAACGTTAAGCTGGAGTTGGCGTTGGAGTGGCTATAGCTTATTAATGGCATTGCTTGGTGCATTTTTAGCTTGCGCTTGGCCGTTGGTTCGTTTGCTTAAGTCTCAACCTATTCGTTTGACCTCGCGGCTTTCATTGATGCGTTTTGCTGGTACTGAGTTTACTTGGCAGGCTTTGATTGGCTGTGGTTTCTGTGTCGCAGCTGTTGCTGTATATCAAGCTCCCCAGACCCAAGAATCCGGCTTTGCTATTATCGCTCTGATGCTGGTTAGTGTCGCTCTGTTTACACCTTTCTTGATGTGGAAGCTATTCAATGGTCTCTCTTATTCTTTACGTTGGGTTCGTGCTCGTTGGTTCTTCGCTGACGCTGCCTCAAGCATGAGCTATCGTGGTGTTGCGACCATGGCTTTTATGTTGGCATTAACGGCAAATATTGGTGTTGAGACCATGGTTGGTAGCTTTAGGGATACCACTGACAAATGGTTAACACAGCGTTTGGCGGCGGACTTATATATCTACCCAACCAACAATGCTGCTGCTCGTATGAGTAGTTGGTTGTCAGAACAACCTGAAGTAGACTCTGTGTGGTGGCGTTGGGAGAAAGATCTCGCTTCACCTGTCGGTAGTATTCAAATGGTGAGTACAGGTTCCTCTGAGGGGGAACTGGAAGCTCTGACGATTAAGTTAGGTATTCCAAATTATTGGTATCATTTACACCACTCTAGAGGCGTGTTGATCAGCGAGTCGATGTCTTTAAAGTTGGGTATTCGTCCTGGGGACTACATTGACCTTTATGACAGCCTAGGTTCCGGTTGGCAGGTTGTTGGTGTGTATTACGATTATGGCAATCCTTACCATCAGGTGATGATGTCACATCGAAACTGGTTGTATGGATTTGCAGGCAGAGGCAATGTAGGGCTTGGCGTTATATTAGAAGATGATGTGAACTCTGTAGGGTTACGTAGCCGGCTAGAGAGTATATTTCGATTAGGATCTGAACGTATTTTCGACAATAACAATATCCACAGCCAAGCCATGCGTGTGTTTGATAGAACGTTCGCGATTGCCGACACATTAGGTAACATCACTTTAGTTATTGCGGTTTTCGGGATTTTCTTTGCTACTGTCGCAGGGGAGGTGTCGCGTCAAAGACACATTTCTTTACAACGGTGTTTAGGTGTATCTGCAAAAGAACTGATTTTAACTGGTAGCTTACAGTTGTTTGTATTTGGACTCATTTCCTCTTTGATAGCCGTTCCGCTTGGTTTGGCTTTAGCGAGTTTGATTGTTGATATTGTTATTAAGCAATCTTTTGGTTGGTCACTCGAGTTGCAAGTGATTCCATGGGATTATTTGGTGACATTTGCGTGGGCAATGGCTGCATTAATGCTTGCTGGAGCTTTACCTGTTATGAGAATGATTCGGAACACGCCGATGAAATCACTTAGGGATGCGCTTTAATATGTCTCAACGGAATCGTACTACTAAACTAAGACACCGAGTTGTCTCTTCTCTTTTATTAGTCAGTTTTTTTGGTGCTCTTATCGGTATTTGGGCCTATTATTCATATTTCGCTGATGCTGGTGAAAAGGGAGTCAATGAAGTCAATTCGGTGCTGGTCAGTGAGCATTTCAATGTATTTGAACCAGTGCTGCCAGATAGAGACGTTTCTTTACCGCGAGATTTCTCATTTCATCCAGACTTCCAACACGAATGGTGGCACTACTTTGCGTCGTTAATAGGGGAAGATGGTAAAAAATACTCGGTTCAATGGAGTTTCTTTCGTATCGCAACTGATGAACGCGAGGCTTCGGGGTGGCAAAGTCCACAGATCTATATTTCAAATGTAGTGATCTCTTCTGAATCTAAAGTCTGGAAGGAGCAGCGTTTGGCGCGTGGTGGTATTGGTCAAGCTGGAATGACCAATCGCCCGTTTAGAATTTGGATTGATAACTGGAACTGGCGTTCGCTGGGGAACACACCATTTCCTAGTCGTCTTCAAGTCAAAACGGATACATTTAGTCTTGAATTGGATACCGTGGCAAAAGGGCCATATGTGTTCAATGATGAGCATGGGTATCAGAAAAAACACGACTTACTGCCTGTCGCGTCATACAACTTCAGTGCGCCCTTTTTATCATTGAATGGTGTGTTGAACCTAGATGGTATTACCAAGGAAGTTAAAGGTACTGCATGGGTACATAAAGAGTGGGGTAGTGGCTTGCTGGGCGTCGGGCAACAAGGCTGGGACTGGTTTGTTTTCAACCTCGATGATGGTACAGCTCTGAGTATTAGCCGCTATCGCCATAACCAACAGTTACCTTATGTGTTTGGAACATTAGCCACTCGTTCAGGCAAAGTCTACCAATTAACGGATTCTGATATTTCTATTAAGCCTTTGCAGAACACGACGTTATTGAATGGCAGAAGAATGCCATTACAGTGGATAATCAACGTGCCACAGTACGATATCAACCTTACGACACGTATCCAACGCAGAGATATGTGGTTGCCTTTTGTTATACCTTATTGGGAAGGACCAATTATGGCGAGTGGCAGCCATGAAGCGAAAGGCTTTATGCAATTAACCGGTTACTAGAAAAACACCTAAGGCTATCATTTGATAGCCTTTTTTTATGTGAATCATTTCCGTCCGGATTAAAAAAATTGTGAATACAGCTTCGTTTATCTCATCTATACTTATTTAATGGAGCATATTAACATTATGGAATTTACGACGTATTGTTTAGTATTTGTAGGAAAAACCGAAGCTAAACATCCGAAGAAGTGATTATCTATCGTTAAAGCTTGGATATAAACTCATAGCTATTCTTTGTTATTCGTTTATTTAAATAATAAATATAAGGGCGAAATCATGACCGACGTCATTCGTGACTTCTTTAAAATGGAATCTGCTGGCGGCATCATACTAGTCATCGCTGCGGCGATCGCAATGTTTGTAGCAAATTCACCACTGAACGAAATGTACCAAGGTGTACTTCACAGTTACGTTCTTGGTATGTCTGTGTCTCACTGGATTAACGATGGCTTAATGGCTGTGTTCTTTCTTCTCATCGGTTTGGAAGTAAAGCGCGAACTTTTAGAAGGCGCATTAAAGTCTAAAGAAACAGCAATCTTCCCAGCTATCGCAGCCGTGGGCGGTATGCTAGCTCCTGCACTTATCTACGTGTTATTCAATTCTGGTAACCCAGAAGCCTTACAAGGTTGGGCTATCCCTGCAGCAACTGATATCGCATTCGCATTGGGTATAATGGCTCTACTAGGCAACCGTGTGCCAGTAAGTTTGAAGGTATTCTTACTTGCGTTGGCAATTATTGATGACCTTGGTGTTGTTGTCATTATTGCACTGTTTTATTCAAGCGATCTATCCACACTTGCATTAACTATTGGCTTTATTGCGACTGGCGTGCTGTTCATGTTAAACAACAAACATGTAACTAAGCTGAGTGTGTACCTAATTGTTGGGGCAATTCTTTGGTTCGCAGTACTGAAGTCTGGGGTTCACGCAACATTGGCAGGTGTAGTCATTGGTTTTGCTATCCCGCTGAAAGGTAACAAAGGGGAGCATTCTCCGCTGAAACATTTAGAGCATGCATTGCACCCATATGTAGCTTTTGCGATCTTGCCAATTTTTGCATTTGCAAATGCAGGTATTTCTTTGGAAGGCATCTCAATCTCAAGCTTAACAAGTATGTTGCCTTTAGGCATCGCTATGGGTTTATTGATTGGTAAGCCTCTTGGCATCTTTGCATTTAGCTGGGGTGCGGTGAAACTTGGTATCGCTAAGCTTCCTGAAGGTGTGAACTTTATGAACATTTTCGCAGTATCTGTGTTGTGCGGTATTGGTTTTACAATGTCAATCTTTATCTCTTCACTGGCGTTTGGCCCCACGAACGCGGAGTTTGATACGTTTGCTCGACTCGGTATCCTGATGGGGTCAACGACAGCTGCGATTTTGGGTTATATCTTACTGCGTCTGTCTCTACCGAAAACAAACCAACAGTAAGTGGGAATTTAATCGGTTCACCAAGTAACCAGAACCGAGTCACATGGGTATCACAATGATTCATGTGACAACAAATAAAAAAGCCGTGGAGGGTAACCCTATCACGGCTTTTTATCTTATTCTCTAGCAATTATTTTTCTAGCAACTAGTTGTGTCAGGCATTTTCTTGCTTCGTGCTGTTGCTTCTAAAGCCAAATCCATAAACCTTTAGAGACTAGAGTGTTACGCTACTTTTCAAGCGTGGTAAATATTGTCCACTCCTCGACGATTTGTTCACTTAGCCCTACTACCGTCGCCGTTACTTTTCGATTTAGTGCGTGAGACTTAGGGTCATCGCCATCTTTTTCTAAACGCTCTTCACCGTAGCCTATAACTCTCACTCGACTCGGGTCGACGCCATTTGATAACAATTCATCTTCAACTTGGTGAGCGCGTTTTTTCGATAACTCTAAGTTGTATTCACTAGCTCCCACCTTGCTTGCGTAACCTTGAATCTCAATAGACGCGCTTTGATAGGTTTCTAAGAACTCAGCCATGGTCGTGATTTGATCAGAGAAGATCGGGTTAACTTCAAACGAATCATTGGCAAACAGAATTCTCAACTGTCTGACGTCTTGCGAACGAACTGTCTCTCCGCAACCTTCATTGTCAACGAGTGACGTTTCAGGTGTACCGGGGCAAGTGTCTCGAGCATTAACCACGCCATCGTTATCATCGTCTTGCAGGTCGGAAATCTGTTCTGCTTCCGGCGTTTCGATGTAGGTCTCTTCATTTTGGTTAGAACATGCACATAACGTTATCGTTAAAGCAGAAAGTAATAAGTAAGGTGTCTTCATCATTAATACTCCACGGCCGTTGTCCACTCGTCTGGTATATCGACCAGTAGAGCGTTCAATAGAGAACCGGTAGCGTTCATTACACGATATTTAGCGTACTGTTCAGAGTAATGGGCATCCAAGTAATCTTTACGGGCTTCAAATAATTCATTCTCAGTGTTGAGCAAGTCAAGCAGAGTACGTTTACCTATTCGGTACTGTTTTTCATAAGCGATAACGGTTTCCGAAGCTGAATCTACGTGATCAGATAAGAAGTTCTTTTGTTGTAACGTAAGATCCAAAGCACTCCAAGATAGGCGAAGGCCCTCCTCTACTTGGCGGTAAGCACGATCTCTCAGATCTTTGGCTTTATTCAGTTGGTAAGCTGCCGATTCAGAGTTCGCACTGTCAGTACCACCGTTATAGAGGTTATATCGCATTCTTAACATTGCCAGAGTTTCTTGGCTCGAACCTTCATCCCCTCCAGCGTCATCACGCCATGATTGAGAAGCTTCAATAGAGAAAGTTGGGTAATTTACTCCCTTCGACTGCTTGTATTGGAAATATGCTGAATCAACATCTGCAGAAGCGACTTTGATGACGGGATGCTTATCCAAAGCATCAACAATGGCGTCTGTTAGTGACAAAGGAATCATAGAGATATCAGCTCTCGGGTAAACTAAGCCTAGCGGTTCTTGACCCACAATTCGTCTAAATTGGGTATGGGTATCAATCAAATTATTTTGCGCGGCCAATAAATTACCGTGAGCTTTTGCGATCCTAGCTTCTACTTGGGAAACGTCTGCCGTTGAGCCTATACCAGAATTAGCTCGTTTTTTGATGTCTTTATAGATTTTTTTGTGTATCGCAAGGTTACTTTCCGATAGGGCTAATACCTCCGTAGCTTTTACTGCATCTAGATAGATTTGGGTAACCTCAAGTGCTTTGTCTTCGGCGTCCGCGAGCAATTGCAAGCGAACCGATTCGGCTTCAGCGGCGGTGCGGTCAATGTCGTATAGAGTCGCGGAACCATCCCATAATAATTGAGTTAGGGATATCGTCGCTTCCTTTCTGGTTAGATCCGTATCAGGTCCGTTATTTGGTGCTGGGTTTATACCTTCGTAACCGATACCTGCATCTAGGTCGATACTAGGCTTATAAGCGCCACCAGAGGCGTCATTTTGTTTTTTTACGCTCACATACTCATTGAATATACTTTTTATCTCTGGATTCGTTGCCAAGGTGATCGCAACAGATTGTTCTAGAGTTTGAGCTGCAAGCGGTGTTGCAGTAATTAAGCAACACATGATGGATAGTTTAAACAATTTCAAAGTAGCTCTCCTTCTACTTTTATATGTTTTGACCATTCTCTCAGCAGTATTTTCTGCTTCATTGAGAGACAGACTGTATAAACGAAGCTTAGGACATATGTAAAAAAATGCGAAGTTTGTTTGTTTTTTTCATTGGTAAGTCGCTATTGCTATTGACTAATTTTAAAACTGCTATAACAACACTCATTTAGTGAGTTGATTATCAATAATGTCGGTACTAAATTTATTGTATGCGACAGCCATAATGCAGAACTGTGAGTAAGTCGGCGTTGAGGGTGTTCTGGGTAGAGGAAGTGGGAACTTAGATATGGGAAATATCAACCTAAATATACTAGGTCTTGCTAGCGGGAGTGTAGTGCTCGACGCTCAAGGCCAAGTTAGACGTTTGTCTCCGGGCGAACAACCAGCCGCTAGCGACGTAATTATCAGTTTTGATACTAGTGAAGAGAGTGTACCAAGTGTTTCTGCACGTTTTGTAGATAACCAGGGCCAACAAAATGTGCTAGATACTGATGATGCGATCGCTCAAGTACAACGTGCTATCGAAGAAGGGTTTGATCCAACTGAATTAGGAGAAGAATTTGATACTGGAGCCGGTGAGCAAGGTTCGAGTTTAACCAACAGCGGAAGAATAGAACGAACTGGTGCAGAGACTCTCGCTCAAACTAACTTTGAAACGGAAGGTTTTGAGTCGCAAGGGTTATCAGAGACCCAAAGTATTGCGTTGTTTGACATTATTGCGTTGGTGCTTGTCTCTGGAGAAACTAATGTATTTGAATTTGAGCTAGATGAACCAATTGAAACTGGGGGAGTTCTGACTACCGACCAACCAGATGTTGTTTTTCTGGCCAAAGAAGAAGAAGGGGAAAATGGACTAGGTTTATTTGTTATAAACGAAGATGGCACTTGGACCTTTGTTGCCAATAGCCCATTCAACGAACTCTCTGAAGGTGAGGAAATTCAAGATACCATTACTGTTCAAACCTCCGATGGGGGAGAACAAGTGATTAACGTAACTATTATTGGTACAGATGACCTTGCTGTTGCTACTAATGGCTCGGGAAGCGTAACAGAAGATGTTAACGTTGATGAACTGACAAATCAGCTCGAGACATCGGGTCAAATCACAATATCTGATGTCGATAATGAAACTCCGACCTTCTTGCTTGATGGCGATTTTGAACCTGAGGGGTCGACGAATCAATCACCGTTGGGAGCGTTGACTATTTCTCCGGGTGGAGAATGGACTTATGTCGTCAACAATGATGCTGTGCAGTACCTGGATGACGATGAGTTCGTTACCGAGGTTTACACTGTTACTGCGATTGACGGTACAACAAGCGAAGTCACGATTACCATCAATGGTGCGGATGATCCGTCGGAAATCACCGTTGGTGAAGGCGATTCGGATATGGGAGAAGTAACAGAGGATGTAGATGTTGATCTAGAAAGCAATAACTTGATGACCTCTGGGACACTTACCATTACAGATGTTGATGCCAATGATGTCGCGGCTTTTGAGCCCAACGGAACGTTTAATCCGGAAAGTTCGACCAATGAGACCGCGTTGGGTATGTTGACCATAACCGATGATGGAGCATGGACTTACGTCGTGGACAACGATGATGTGCAATACCTTGACGACGATGAGTTCGTTACCGAGGTTTACACTGTTACTGCAATTGACGGTACAACAAGCGAAGTCACGATTACCATCAATGGTGCGGATGATCCATCTGAAATTACCGTTGGTGAAGGTGACTCTGATACTGGAGAAGTGACCGAAGACTTGAATGTCGACTTAGAGACAAACGAACTCATGACGTCGGGTACTCTCACGATTTCCGATGTTGATACTAATGATATGCCGGCCTTTAAGCCTAATGGTGTGTTTACACCGGTGGGTTCTACCAATGCATTAGCACTGGGTATGTTAACTATCACACCTGAGGGGGCGTGGAGTTACGTGGTTGATAATGATGCCGTTCAATACCTAGGTGACGACGATACAGTTATTGAGAATTATGTGGTCACCGCAATTGATGGTGTTGAACATGTTATCGAAATAACGATCAATGGTGTTAACGATGCTCCTGAAGCAACGAGCTTTGTGGTGGTCAATGATGACGACGCCGTTATTCCTATTCTGTTCGACTCTGAAGATGGTGGCATGCCAGATTACATCTCAGACATAGAAGATGATTACAATGAGATCCCTTTAAATGTTCGTATTAATACTCTACCAACCAGTGGCACGCTTCTTTATACGGATGAAAATGGAGTCACGAGAGAGATAGTGCAGTCTGATGTGGATAACGGCGTGCTGTTTGTTCCAAATAATATTAGTTTTGTCGCTGGGGCTGGAGAGTTGTTTGAAATGGGCTTCAGTGGCGATCCTGAGGACATGCCTGACCTTGTCGATGGCTTCCATAATTGGGGAGTGGCGGTATCTCCAACAGAAAGACTGATCACCTTAGCCAACGGCAATACCATTACATTAACTATCGAAGATAATAATGACAAGCCACTTAAGCAGTATCAAGGTGAGCAGCCTCATGTTGGTTATGGGATTGGTGATACTGATGGTAGAGGTATGAACATGCAGGAGACCTTGATCATCGACTTTACCAACAACCCGCTTGATGTCGTTCACTTTGGATTAGATGGTATGGGAGGAGAGTTTAATACCAACAGCAGCGTACATATTGAAGTTATTTACACGTTTGCTGACGGGACAACGGCTAGCGAGCAATATCAAAAAGACGAAGGCGATACAGGAAACCAGCAGATTCTTTACGAGTTCAGCTACTCGTCACCAAGTAATCCTATTGTGGGTATGGAGCTTTCATCTTCGGGTGGTAACTGGGAGCTGCGTTATGTTCAAGGTAACGAGACTGTAACCGATGACCCTCAGTTTGACTATGTCGCCGTAGATTCAAGTGGCGCTGAAAGCACGGTCGAAACGGTGACCGTTGATACTGAAGAGCCACAACTATATAACGTGATTAGTGCTGCGAGTAACGAACCGCTGTTTGCTGTTGCTGGCAATGATTTATTGATTGGTGATAGTGAGGACAACATCTTTACTTGGTTAGACTCTGCGATCGATAACGGTACCGACATCATTAAAGGCTTTGATCTTTATACTAGTGGCGTAGGTGATTTAATTGACCTGAATGATCTCATTGAAGATCCACAAGATGAAACTCAAATGGCTGAGTTACTTAGTATGATTGAGGTGACGGTTGATGGTGAAGATATTGCACTGTCTATTCCAATTAATGGTGGGGGTGATGCTCAAACCATAATCATAGAAGGAATTACAACGGACATGGGGGCTTCAGTTGACCTTGGTAATGATCTCGCGATATTGGGAGAACTTATCAAAAACGATGCAGCTTAAGTAACCGTTAATTTAAATAACAATCAGTTAAGTCAATATCGCAACAACGTTAAGTAAGAGAAGAAAGCCTTCAATTTGGAGGCTTTCTTTTTCATCGAGCCATAATCTTTTGTGCTAAAAATCAAAAAAAAGCCCAAACCAACGTGGTTTGGGCGGATACAAGTCTAGGAGTTAATAAGGAAAATGCAGTAATTAAGAAAGCAGTGAGAAGCACAAGTTTGACGGCCTGTTAAACTTCTAAATACTCTGTTTTCTACCTAATTTATGACCTTCCATTTCCATTTCAGTTCCAAGAAAATTCATTATTTTTTTCTTTTTTTGTAAACACACATCGATTCAAGCGGTTAGTGCTGAGTTTTATTAACTGGTACGACCAATTTGTGAAAATGTGATGTTGCTTGCTTGTTAAATAAATGTACTAAGCGTATATTTCAAACAGTTGTTTAATACGAGTGATTGAAATGGCACCAAGAAGTACAACCAAAGACAAAATCTTAGATGTGGCTGAAGGCTTATTTGCTGAGCACGGTTTTAATGACACCTCTTTACGCACGATTACGAGTAAAGCGAATGTCAACTTAGCTTCAGTGAACTATCACTTTGGCGATAAGAAAACTTTGGTTCGTGCGGTTCTCAATCGTTATTTAGAGGCGTTTATGCCAGCACTGCAAGACGCTTTGGTGAACTTAAACTTGGACGAAACGTATTCAATGAATGATGTGTTTGAGTCTTTAAGACAACCACTAAGAGCCCTTAATGATGTTAGGCCTAATGGTACAAGCCGATTCATGTTACTTATCGGCAGAGGCTATACGGATGTGCAAGGGCATCTGCGTTGGTTCATTACTACTCGTTATAGCGAAGTACTTTCTTTATTTACGACGTCAGTAATGAAGGCGAATCCGAACCTCACTCAAGAACAGCTATTTTGGCGATTACACTTCACCTTAGGGACTTGTGTATTCACCATGGCATCAAGTCAGGCTCTGGTAGAAATTGCAGAAAATGACTACGACAGAAAGATAGATGCTAAGGCAGTGGTCGATATTCTTATTCCATATTTAGCCGCTGGCATGTCAGCAGAAGAATAAAACAATAAAAAGCGAAATATTCACAACCAATATAGTGAACAAAAGGATCTGAACTATGAGCTCTCTAAGACAAAAATGGGTAAGTGACCCAGCTTTTAAACTCTTTAAAAAAGTACTACCACCACTATCTAACACCGAAAAAGAAGCGATGGAAGCGGGTAGCGTGTGGTGGGACGGAGAGCTGTTTTCTGGTAAACCAGACTTCACTAAGCTGCACCAATACCCAAAACCTCAGCTGACAGTAGAAGAGCAATCGTTCATGGATAATGAACTTGAAACGTTGCTTGCTATGCTCGATGACCACCAAATCGTAAAAGAAGATCGAGACCTTCCTGAGGAGGTGTGGAACTTCTTACGCAAAGAGCGTTTCTTCTCGCTAATTATTGCGAAAGAGTACGGCGGTCGTGAATTTTCAGCACACGCCAACTCGACTATCGTAACTAAGATTGCGACTCGCAGTATCAGTACTGCGGTTTCGGTCATGGTTCCAAACTCTCTTGGTCCTGGTGAGCTGTTGTCTCACTACGGTACTCAAGATCAGAAAGACTACTGGCTACCGCGTCTTGCTGACGGTACAGATATTCCATGTTTCGCATTAACCGGCCCTGAAGCAGGTTCTGATGCGGGTGGTATCCCTGATGTCGGTACGGTATGTATGGGAATGTACGAAGGCAAAGAGACACTAGGCATCAAGCTTAGCTGGAATAAGCGTTACATTACGCTAGCACCAGTGGCAACGGTACTTGGTCTGGCTTTCAAACTACACGATCCAGAAAAACTACTGGGTGACAAAGAAGACATTGGTATCACTTGTGCGCTTATCCCAGCTGACCACGAAGGCGTTGTGATTGGTGAGCGTCATGACCCACTTGGTCTTGCGTTTATGAATGGTCCAACACGCGGTCACGATGTATTTATTCCTATGGAATGGCTAATCGGTGGCGCAGATTACGCAGGTAAAGGCTGGCGTATGCTGGTGGAATGTCTGTCTGCAGGTCGTGGTATCTCATTACCCGCACTGGGCACGGCGATGGGCCACCTAACCGCGAAAACGACTGGTGCGTACGCTTATGTTCGTAAGCAGTTCGGTATGTCGATTGGTAAATTTGAAGGTGTTGCAGAGAGCTTAGGCCGTATTGGTGGTTTAACGTATCTATTAGAAGCGACTCGTACACTGACAACCACTTCACTTGATATGAAAGAGAAGCCGGGTATCGTAACGGCAATCGCGAAGTATCACATGACAGAAATGGCTCGTACTATTCTGAATGACTCGATGGATATCCACTCAGGTCGTGCAATTCAAGATGGCCCAATGAACTACTTGGCTGCGCCTTACCTAGGTATTCCAGTTGCTATCACAGTAGAAGGTGCGAACATCCTAACTCGTAACCTGATGATCTTCGGTCAAGGTGCGACACGTTGTCACCCATACGTATTGAGCGAAATGGAAGCGGCAGCGAACCCAGACGAGAAGCAAGGTGCAAAAGACTTTGATAGCTTATTGTTCAAGCACATCTCACACGCAACTAAAAACACCTTCGGCGCTTTTGGTGCGGCACTAACAGGCTCTAAGTTCATTAAAGCCGACATGAGCGGCCCAACAAAACCTTACTACCAAGACCTGACTCGTTTAAGCCGTGCGCTTGCAGTCAGTGCGGATTTCGCAATGTTGACACTAGGTGGCGAACTGAAACGTAAAGAGCTTATCTCTGCACGTTTAGGTGATGGTCTAAGTTACCTATACATGGCGTCTGCTGCGCTTAAGAAGTATGAAGACGAAGGTCGTCAACAAGCTGACCTAGACTACGTACATTACGCGGTTCAACACTGTTTCCACAACGCGGCTAAATCGTTACAAGAAGCGTACCGTAACTTCCCGAACAAGATGGTTGGTAAGGTACTTAAAGGTCTAGTTTTCCCTGTTGGTAACCACTTCGAAAAACCGAGTGATAATCTAACAGTTCAACTAGCAGAGAGCTTGATGACTCCGGGAGCACACCGTGAACGTCTGACTCACCTTTGCTACATCGGCAAGGAAGAGGATGATAGTGTTGGCCTTATGGAGAACGCTTTCAATGCAATGTACAGCATTAAGCCTCTGGAGCGTAAAATCTTCAAAGCAGTGAAAGAAGGCAAAGTGGCTCGTAAAGGCTTGCTGGCAGACAAACTGGCTCAAGCACTTGCTGCCGATGTTCTAACGCAAGAAGAAGTCGACCAAATTGTTGCTGCTGATAAACTGCGTTACACAGCGATTCAAGTTGACCACTTCAGTCATGACTTTAGTGAAACTTTGACGCGAAAAGAGTTAAAACCTAAGCTAAATAGCGTTGCTTAGATAACGAAATGATAAAAGGCACCTAATCAGGTGCCTTTTTTGTTTTTGTCGTAGAAGTCGCAATAGAAGCGTTAACAAATGGTGACTTAGTCGGCAAATATCAGTTGAGTGCTCCAACCACTTGCATTTTCACCACATTTTTACAGAAATTAGATGCCATTTGCGCACGAAACTCTTATCCTTAACCTGATTTTTTAAGGAAGTTGAATATGATCATCAAACCTCGAATTCGCGGATTCATCTGTACTACAACACATCCAGTCGGTTGTGAAGCTAATGTAAAAGAACAAATAGCTTACACAAAAGCTCAAGGCCCAATCGCAAACGCACCTAAACGTGTACTCGTTGTTGGCTCTTCAAGTGGCTACGGCTTGTCTTCACGTATTGCGGCTGCATTTGGTGGCGGCGCTTCAACTATCGGTGTTTTCTTCGAGAAAGCCGGTACTGAGAAAAAACCTGGCACAGCTGGTTTTTACAACTCAGCAGCGTTCGACAAGTTAGCTAAAGAAGAAGGCCTGTATTCAAAAAGCCTTAACGGCGATGCTTTCTCTAACGAAGCGAAACAGAAAACAATTGATCTGATCAAAGAAGATCTAGGTCAAATCGATATGGTTGTGTACTCACTGGCATCTCCAGTGCGTAAAATGCCAGAGACTGGCGAAGTGATTCGTTCAGCTCTAAAACCTATCGGCGAAACGTACACATCAACAGCGGTTGATACCAACAAAGACGCCATCATTGAAGCAAGTGTTGAGCCTGCATCTGAAGAAGAAATCAAAGACACTGTTACAGTAATGGGCGGTGAAGATTGGGAACTTTGGATCAACGCTCTTTCTGAAGCGGGTGTTCTAGCTGACGGTTGTAAGACGGTTGCTTACAGCTACATCGGTACTGAACTAACGTGGCCAATCTACTGGGATGGCGCACTAGGTAAAGCTAAGATGGATCTAGATCGTGCAGCATCAGCGCTTAACGAGAAACTAGGCCAAACTGGCGGCACTGCAAACGTTGCTGTTCTTAAGTCTGTTGTGACTCAAGCAAGCTCTGCCATTCCTGTTATGCCTCTTTACATCGCTATGGTGTTCAAGAAGATGCGTGAAGAAGGTATTCACGAAGGTTGTATGGAACAGATCTTCCGTATGTTCAGCCAACGTCTATACAAAGAAGATGGCAGCGCAGCAGAAGTTGATGAAGTAAACCGTTTACGTCTAGATGACCTAGAACTTCGTGACGACATTCAAGAGCATTGTCGTAACCTATGGCCTCAAATCACAACTGAAAACCTAAAAGAGCTGACTGACTATGTAGAGTACAAAGAAGAGTTCTTGAAGCTGTTCGGTTTCGGTGTTGAAGGTGTGGATTACGAAGCTGACGTTAACCCAGCGGTTGAGTTTGATGTAGCTGACATCTAATCCCAACAATCGGTTCAAATGAAATAGGCGCTCATTGAGCGCCTATTTTTTTGTCTGTTGTTTGAGTAAAGAGGTAAAGGTCAGATAGGGAATTCGAGTTGCGAGATGCGAAGAGATTTAAGAGCAAGTGAAAGAGAAGAAGTAATAAAAAATGCACTAACCCAAAATGAACGAGTGCATTCGAAATATCTAAGCTAGATTGTCTTTAAAGTCTCAGACGCTAGCTAATGATGATGATAAAAGTACCTGCTAGGGTCATCAAAATATTCGCTATCGCGTAAGTCCCTGCGTAACCTAGTGCTGGGATGGTTGAGCGAGCGTGGCCATTGACTATGTCCATTGCCGGGGCGCAGGTTCGTGCGCCAATGATGGCTCCAAACAGCAGAGCACGGTTCATTTTCAAGACGTAAGCGCCAACTAAGTAAGCGAAGAAAACTGGCAGTACACTTACTATGAGAGCGATACCGATCACCTGGGGACCTACTTGAGTTATGTGCTCAAACATCTTTCCACCAGCACTTAAGCCAATACCAACCATAAAGAACATCAAGCCAAGATCTTTGACCATGTTTAACGCCCCTTGAGGAACGTAGCCAAAGGTAGGGTGGTTAGCTCTTAAAAACCCAAGCATGATACCTGATAGAAGAAGGCCTACAGCATTACCTAACCCAAATGAAACCTGACCAAATGTCATTGTGATCAAGCCGAATAAAATACCCAGAATGAAGAAGCTACAGAAAGCCATCAAGTCTGCCATTTGACTATGGATTGAGATGAAGCCTATTTGCTCCGCTAAGCCATGGACTCGACTTTTCTCACCACTGACTTGTAATACATCACCCTTAGAAAGCACAATGTTTAAGTCCATTGGCATCTCAATCTGAGCTCTTACTACTCGGTTTAGGAAACAGCCATACTCAGACAAATTCAGGTCCGACAGTCGTTTACCCGCGATACTGTCACTCTTAACGACGATCTCTTCTTCTACGATACGAAGATCAAGAAGGTTACGGTCGAAAACTTCTTTACCGTTACGGAAACTCGGGTCAAGACGCGCGTGGCTGTCTGGGAAACCAACCAAAGCAATCTCATCTCCTTCTTGCAGAATGGCATCACCATCAGGGTGGGCAAGGATACCATTACGGCGAATACGCTCGATGTAACAGCCGGTTTGACGATAGATACCCAGTTCACGCAGGTTCTTACCGCCTGTCCACGAAACAAGTTCTGGTCCCACACGGTAAGCACGAATAATTGGAAGGTAAACCTTACGTTGCCCTGAAGAACCCAGGCCACGCTCTTGAGCTATTTGCTCTGCTGAATCGTGCAGGTTTACTTTCTGAAGCTTTGGAATTAAACGGGCGAACATAATCATACTGATCAAGCCAACCAAGTAAGCCATTGCGTAACCGACAGAAAGGTTTTCAATGATCAGGCCTAAATCCATGTTCCTTGGTATTTCTGCAAGCCCGGAATTCAGAGCGTCTTGAGCTCCTACTAAGATTGGTGTTGCAGTCAAGGCTCCCGCCATCATACCTGCAGATAAACCAAACCCAAGACCAAGGTAGTGGCTGCTGAAGTAGGTTAATGCGATCGCGGTAGAAAGCACCACGAGGCTTAGAATGAGATAATGTTTACCGTCTCTGAAGAATATACCGAAGAAGTTTGGTCCTGCTTCAATACCTACACAATAGATAAAGAGCATAAAACCTATGGTGAGAGCGTCTGCGTTAAAGGAAAAACCAAGGTGCCCCATGATCAGGGAAGTTATAAGCACACCTATAGAGTTGCCAAGTTGGAGGCTACCAAATCGAATTTTGCCAATGGCAAGGCCAATCGACAAAACAACAAAGATGAGAAGGATAGGGTTTTGTTCTAGCAAAAAAACAACGTCGATATTCACAGTGGTCGCTCAATAATTGGCGTGGAACACAGGGGTAAGTTACAGAGGTGAATTGTATCTAAATATAAATAAATTATAAGCGGTATTTTGCCTTTTTACTTTAAATTTACTTCTACTTAGCTTGGGTCAGAAATAAAACAGCCCGCAAACAATTGCGGGCTGAGAAATATGCTAGAAAACTAGTTATAACTAAACAGAGTCTTAATCGAAAAGACCTAGGTTTTCTTTTGCGTATGCTTCAAATTCTGTGCAACCACCAATGTGGTCTTGATCGATGAAGATTTGTGGCACTGTGTCTACTGGCTTACCTACTGTTTTTTCTAGGTCTGCTTTGCTGATGCCTTCAGCATGAATATCAACATAACGATAGTTGAAGTCATCACGCTTAGCTTTAAGAGTTTCAGCATGCTCTTTTGCGCGGACACAAAATGGGCAAGCAGGGCGACCAAAAATAACTACAAACATTTCATTTCTCCTAAATACGGGATGAGGCTCGTTAACCTAAAATACGTCAACTATTCTTAAATGAATATGACTCAAAATTCTTGAATCCAACTATGCCTTAATGCATTAGGGAAATAAAGATGGAATTGCCTCTTAATACAATAGGTTTTGTCTATCAGAGCAAATAATGTTCATAAAAAAGATTGTGGTTGTTTTCCATGAATGATGCTCCATCATCAAAGGTTATTTTTGGAGATGGATCTGCATTGTCTCTGTTTAATCAATATGGCTGCAAAGTGCTATTGGTTACTGGTTTTACATTAGAGCGCTTGTGACTGTGAAGGGTTACAGTTCGACTACCTAATTGTATAAAGTTGATTCATCTCGTGTAAGGGCTATTAAAACCAATAAAAACGGAGCACTAGGCTCCGTTATTTAGTTCAACTTGTGTTCAGTTCCTGTCTTAGCAGTTTAGAACTGAGAGTATTTCTCGTAACGTGAATCACGCAGTGACTCTTTAACGCGTTTTAGGTTCTCTCTGAAACCAGAGCCACGACGAAGCGTAAAGCCTGTCGCTAACACATCAATAACCGTCATTTGGACAACACGGCTTGCCATTGGCATATAAACGTCAGTGTCTTCTGGAACATCCAGACAAATCGAAAGCGAGCTTGCTTTGTCTAAAGGAGAATCTTTTGCTGTGATAGCAATAACGGTTGCACCGTTTTCACGAGCTAGATTCGCGATCTCAACTTGGCTCTTTGTACGGCCAGTATGAGAGATAAGTACGATGACGTCGTTGTCACTGCAGTTAATGCAGCTCATTCGTTGCATCACGATGTCTTCGAAACACGTAATAGGGATATTAAAACGAATAAACTTATTTTGAGCATCTTTAGCGACGGCAGAAGAAGCACCCAGTCCGAAGAACGAAATGCGTTTTGCTTGAGTCAACAAGTCAACTGCGCGGTTGACTTGCATCGCATCTAAACTGTTTTTAGCTACGTCCAGACAGGCCATCGTCGATTCGAAAATCTTATGGGTATAAGCATCTGGGCCATCATCTTCCTCAACATTGCGGTTCACGTAAGGTGTACCGTTCGCCAAGCTTTGAGCCAGATGAAGTTTGAAGTCAGGGAAACCCTTTGTGTCTAAACGACGACAGAAACGGTTAACTGTAGGCTCACTCACGTCAGCCATTTTAGCTAAGGTAGCAATGCTAGAATGAATTGCAGTTTGAGGGGAAGCCATGATTACTTCGGCTACTTTACGCTCAGACTTGCTGAAATTTTCCAGGTTTTTTTGTATTTTTTCTAATGTATTCATAGTGTTCACAAGGGTATAGAGAACAACTTGCTAGTTAATATCTTTTACCAGGGGGTATGGCTGAAACAAATATCCGTAATGACAAAACCAGACTTATATTCGGTATTGTAAATACTGCTGCATCAAATAGATATCAAGCTAACTAGCACCGTAGAGTCAGTATAAACCCAACATACTATTTACTAATACAAAAACACGGCACGAATGCTTAAGAATATGACAAACCTCAACAAAATTTTAGAAAACTACAGAATTGGAAGAGGGTTTGAGCAAAAAGAATGCAATTTAAGTATGAACTGACAGCTTAGTTACATCAAAAAGAAAGAAATTTTCAATTTGATGCAACTAAAATTGAATGGCTATGCGCTTATTTGCACAATGAGTTTAGTGATTTTGCCCATTAAGTTAGGCGCTAGTTTAGAGATTTCACGCTGTTCTTCAAGCACTGAAGAGAGAATCTCCTTGCCCGTTAATGGGTTCGCTAACACTACGCGAAAAACGATGATCGGTTGATGTGCCCAAACTTCAGGGTTTAAGCGAGTTCGAGATACAAAAGATTTGCCTGTTTCACGTTGCTTCTTTTGAATAAACTTGGTGAGTTCATTAAGCAACTCATTCAATGCTACGCGTTGTTCTGGTTCCGCTTTAAGCAGTGCAGCTTTTACTGATTCAGGTATGTAGCGATAAGTTAGTAGGCAAAGCTCTGGTTCTGATACCAACTCGAAATCGCTTTGTTCTTTAATCAGGTCGGCGAAGTAGCGTGCTTTGTTGATGCTTTGATCGATAAGTAGCTCATAACCAGGTCGACTAATAATGTGCATCGAAGCATACACTAGCATCGCCATACCGGATCGAGAGCCTTCTAGAGTATGGCTACCTAGGTCTTTAGAGCCCTTACGCAGGATATATTGAGCGTGGTGTTCAATCGCCGTCATCGCATCTGGCTTCTTAAACAAAACCATGCCAGCACCCATAGGTATATAAAGCTGTTTATGCGCATCAATCGTAACTGAATCTGCCAGTTCAATACCATCAAGCAGATGACGATGGTTGTTAGACATCAGAGTCGCACCGCCCCAAGCCGCATCAACGTGGAAATGACAATCGGATTCGGCACACACCTTTGCAATGTTCCTTAACGGGTCGATATTACCGGTTTCGGTTGTTCCAGCTACACCAATGACCGCAAAAGGTTTGATCTTGTTCTGCTTGAGCTGCTCGATCTTCAATCTCAGGTCATCAGTGCAAATACGGTTGTCGTTATCCGTTTTAACCGATACCAAACCTTCTTGGCCAATACCAAGCACATCTGCAGCTTTCTTCAGAGAGTAGTGACCACGTTCAGAGACTAAGATGGCAAGGCCTTCGTAGTCGTAGTGCTTCATGGCTTTAAACAAGCCCTCTTTTTCCACACCTTTGAACGAACCTTGCGCTTTTAGTGCGTTGTTACGTGCAACCCAAAGCGCCGTAATGTTCGCGATGGTACCACCAGAACAAAACGCACCTAAAGAGTGGTTTGCGCTGTGCATCCAACGAGAATAAAACTGGTCATTATCTTGATAGATCAAGCGATGTAGCATGCCCAGAACTTGACGCTCTAGGGGAGTGAAAGCTTTGGAGGTCTCTATTTTTACTAGGTTTTGATTCAGCGCAATCATGATTTTAGAAAGCGGCATCAGGAAGTACGGCAACGCAGACGTCATATGGCCAATAAAACTTGGCGACGACGTATGGACCGAATGAGACACGAGAGAATCTAGGAGATGCTCAGTATGTTCTGAAACAAACTCAGGTTGCTCTGGGATATGAGCATTTGAAAAATCTTTCTCAATTTCACGTAGCGGCTTTTCTTCAGCCACAATATGTTCACGTAAGAACTGATTCAGGTTTCGTGAAAGTTTGTCTTCAATTTGAGTGAGTGTTGAATCTGGGCCTTCCGGTACCGTGAAGATACGTAGAAGACTGTCGAAGCTAACATCTGCTGTTTTTTGTTCCGTAACCATAGCAAGCGAGTTATTTTTCTAATATTGACGCGAGCGGAATAATCTAAACGAAAACGGGAACAATGTCCCGTCTTAATTATGAAATCCAACTTTTCAAAAAAGCATATTAAATGCGGGGTTATTTACACTTAATCGCTTCAAGTTTACTGATCGACTGGTTGTAACGCTGTAGCGCTGAGTCGATTTGCTTAGGGTGACTAAGCAGCTCTGCAAAGGCAGAACGTAGTTCGTAGTTTTGAGCGTGAGGCGTTGATTGGCGGTCATCGAACGTTGTTTTCGCGATTTTACCAAGCTCATCATCACGTGTTGATAGCGTTTTAATGTCGTGTTGCTCAAGTTGCAACCAGCCTTCTACAGGCTGCTCTGTTGCCACTTTGCTTGAATCGTTCACAAGGTAGTAGTTAACCGCAGCACGATTCAGCTCAAAGTGGTGCTTACGACCTTCTAGGAACCACTCACTCACTTCTGTTAGCTCTGGATACTGCTCAGAGGTTAATGCAGCAAGGTCGGCATACCAATTCAAAGAAGCGTCGATGTACGCATCATATTTTTTTGCTTGGCACTGGTTTGTCTCAGACATTGAATCTGCTGCAAAAGAGAAAGTAGAAGTTGAAGCTAGCAGTAATGCGACGCAAAGGCGTTTCATAGTGGTTCCTTTTGTAAGTTTATTCTTTTTATAACTTTGTCGTTACAGGTTACCGTGATCGTTATTTGTTGAGCAATGACACTTAGTGTCTTTTTATTTCGGTAACTGTATCGGTGTTTGGGCATTGGTATTCGAGTTGCATTCTAATCTAAAACAAACGCTATTCCTGCGATCTAGTTAGCAAGAGATACAAAGAACAACATCAATATCGGAACAAGCAAACTGAGGATAAAGCCACTGACGATAGCGATAGGCACACATCGAACGCCGCCTGTTGTTTGAATGACCGGTAGGGTGAAGTCCATCGCAGTCGCACCAGCATAACCAATGGAAGAGCATGGATAACTGCGAATCAGCACTGGAATCAGTACCAAGGCAACTAACTCTCTTAACAGTTCAAGCATGAAAGAAGCGCCACCATAGACAGGGCCAAAGGCGTCACCCATTAAGATACCAGCCAGAGAGTACCAACCAAATCCGGAAGACATTGCCAAGGCTTTGAACAGAGGGATATCTAGGATGTAAGCCGCGATTACACCACCTAACATTGAGGTGATGATAATGGTGATTGCGATAACCATGCCGTGCTTGTTGAGTAAGATCTGACGAAGTGTGAGTCCGCTATTACGCAGTTGAATGCCGATAAAGAACAGGAGAACAAACAAAATCCATTCGCTTGCGGTATCAACCCAATCAAGGCCAATAGGCAGCACTAAGCCAGCGATTAGCCCTGAACCCACCACTAAGATGAGTTTGGCAGATTCCATCGCCATAGAAGAGAGGGGAAGCTTCTTCTTGCTACTGTCGGTTTTGAGTGGCAATAACTTATCAATAGCGGGCAGTGCCATTAGGTTACAAACGCTTAAGCAGACAAAGAAAGTGACGGTATATAGAAGGATTGTCTGCAGATTACTGCCTAGGTTATCGAGGGCGGCTAAGCTTAGTCCCATCAACGCCAGAATCACGTAGATCAACCGCGATGTTGAGCGGTTGATAAATTCTAATGTCTGAGCGTTCGAAATTGCAAAAAGATACCCCACGACGAGTGGCGCAAATATAAAGATCATCCCTGTAAACATGCTTTCCCCATTGCATTTACTTCATATTACACTTACTTGTAATTTAACAGTGACTTAGAAGCCGCTAGTATTGATCACGTCGCTTAGCTTTGCATTAAAATCATGCTTGCTCAAGTTGCTTAATTTATAAAGCACCTCTGCACCTGTTACGTTTAGTTCAACTTCGTGATCATCGATGTTCTCATCCTTGTTTCTAAACATCAGCAGGTGGTTAGCGATTCGTGCAATATCCAAGTAAGACACTTCACGCTGTTCGTGGTTATTGATGGTATTGCTGCACACATCGATGAAATCACTGTCAAAACCCCAACGATTAAGTACCAGTTTACTGGTTGCAGAGCATTGGCCTTGGAAGATCTGTAGGGCAATGTCATGGTCTAGGTAGTTGCCGTTTTCGAGATAGAGGTGGTATTCATTAACCAAGCAGAACAAGCCGATGTCGGCCAGTAACCCAACAAGCAATGATTTCTCGTGCTCAAGGTAGCGATATTCAACAGGCGAAAGCGCTTTGAATCCGTTAGTCACTAGTACCATAGTGGCGCCTAGCTCTTTGGATACAGAAGCACTCTGAACCAACAACTGATTACACTCTTTACTTAGATCTACGGAATGCTTGAGTTGTTCAATAGCCTGTGCAGTAACGATGTCTCGTACTCTTAATATGCCAAGACGCGATACCGCCGTCATGATATCGACGCAAGTAATGTTGCGTCGGTTAAAGACGACTGAGTTAGCGACACGAATCACGATAGCAGTGAGGCCTGGGTCTTCAAGTAAGCACTCGGCAACTTCGCTAATCCCCGTTGATTCAAGGGTACACAGCTTTTGAATCTTCAGTACAACGTTAGGGATAGGAGGAAGTGTTATTTTTCCCGCTGAGATAGAATGTCCAACAAGTTGAGCAAACTCTGATTCCAGACCCTTTAAGAGAAGAGCCTTATTTTGTGGTAGCCAGAAAAACGATAAATGATTCATATAAGAAGTAACCCTATGTATGTCATACCATTTTACAAGCCGCGATGCTGCGAGGCAATACTGATTGGATCATATAAACTCCAGAAACTTGAACCGATGTATCACGGAACGTCAAGATTCAAGCTTAGCTCGATAGTTTATTGTGATGTCAATCATGATTAAAGCGAATGCATATTGGATTGATGTGAACTAGGTCCAGACTTATTTTTCTTTTCAAAGTATCATTTATTTAAAGGTGGAAAACGCAACTATAATATTCACCTAACTATAATAGATAGATTTAAATTTTTCGCATAAAAAGCTGCTTGTCTGGTGATCAACCTAATCGGGGTAATTTGATTAAGGATCAACGGAAATGACAGAGACAGCATTTATTAACTACGTGAATCAATTTGGCAAACATCAAAAACGTTCTATGTTTGGAGGTCTTGGCCTTTTTCAAAACGACGCTATGTTCGCTTTATTGACAGGAGGTTGTTTATTCATTAGAGGTGGTAATTCATTAGATAAAAAACTGACGGACCTTGATTGTGAAAAATATCGCCATGTTAAAAAGCAGACAATAGCAACGGTAAATTATTACGATATTACTGACCTGTTTACATGTGAACATCCTGAATTGGATAGCATTATTCGTACTTCAATCGATAATTCAATACAGCAACGTAGTTTCAAAAAATCTTCAGCGAGCCGCAGGTTAAGAGATCTGCCCAACATGCAACTTACACTAGAACGTATGGTGAAAAAAGCTGGTGTGGATGATGTTTCAATGTTTATGCAGTTGGGTGCGCCTGAAGTGTTTAATAAGGTTCGCAAAGCGTACGGAAATGATGTTGACTTAAAACTACTTTGGAAATTTGCAGGTGCAATTGATGGTATCCATTGGAAGCTGTTGCAAGAGCCACGCAAGCAGCAATTATTAAAGAGCTGCCATTAAAGAAACCCTCCTTATATGCTTAAGATTACTGTAAATAAATAAAAACCGAGGAATGTCCTCGGTTTTTTTGTTTCTGGCTTAACCTTCCTAATAAGAAAAGTAAGTGCTCATTGGAGCTGGCTCGTTGAGTTTTAGAACTTGAAACGAGTAGTGAACATTACCTGATCACCGTAGAAGTCGTTGATACGCGCTTCAGCACCGATAGAGAATAGTTCAGTAGAGTGGAAACGTGCGTAAACAGAACCTGTCCAATCATCGTTGTCATCGATAGAAACGTAACCACCTTTACCACCAACCTCTAGTTGTGGACCAAGCCATTGACGAACACCAACGTTGATCTCCATACCGATATCAGTAGAGCTTGAATTTTCAGGCTGAACGATGCGCGCTAGCATTTCACCTGTTAGATCAGCCCAGTTGTTGATTGGTGCGTGGAAACCAAGACCTACAGCTGAGTCGTAATCGCCTTCAAATTCTGAATCGATACGCGCCACAGCGTGAGCATTCGGATGGATTGACTTACTGAACGCACCACCAAATGTAACTGGGCTAGCACCGATACGTGCTTCGAAGTAATCGTAGCTGAAGTTGCTCATTACTTGTGGTTGTTCATCGACAGCTAGCGCTTGACTAGAAGCCAATAGCATAGCGGTAGTAAGTAGTATTTTGCGCATAACGATCGTAAACCTTTATTAGTGTTAATTCCTTTGGTTTGAGAAAAATCAGGCAAACCATAAACATCAAGATAGTTTAATCTAACTCACGGAAAAGTAATCCATAAAAATGCCAATCATTTGTTATTCGAATAAAAAACAATCACTTTTAGTGATACTCTGCTACTGAGATCTCATATTTATGGCGTTATTCTCTTTAATTTGAAAGCTAACCATCAAATTCTAAATGCTATTCACCAAAACTTGTGCGTTTATCCGACATTGAGGTGAGTATACGTTCTGTATCTAAGATGGAAGTCCAGTTTAACAGTTGTTCGTCGTTTTTGATTACAAAATCGGTAAGTTGTTGAGTAATGGTGCCTCTGAGTTGATCACCTTGCCAAGGTTTAGAGATATAGAAATCAAGTGCCGCATTATTGATAGCCGTTACCGTATCTTCAAGGCCTGCTTGCCCTGTGAGCAAAAGCTTTCGTGTAGCCTTAGTTGAATCTTGGTGGTTGAGTTCTATGAGAAAGTCGATTCCGGTTTTTTCTGGCATGATGTGGTCACACAAGATTAAGGCGAGTTTAATGCCGTCTTGAGCCATTTCTTCAATCACTTGCTTGGCTTCATCTACCGATTCAGCACCTTCAACGATAAAGTTATCTTCAAACATAGCCAGATCTTGAAGGACACTATTGAGAACTTCTGGTTCATCATCGACACATAAAATTAGGTACTTATTCATGAGGTGCTCCTTTTTGTTTGAACGGAAGCCACACTTGCATGGTGGTATGGCTTCCTACCTCAGACTCCACCAACATAAATCCTTGATGAGCCGAAACGATTTGTTGTGAAATGGACAACCCAATCCCTAAACCAAAGTTACCTTCTTTTTTGGTGGTGAAGTTTGGGGTAAAAATAGTATTGATGTCTTCTTTGGCAATACCGTGCCCAGTATCCGATATTCTAACCACTAAAAAGCTATCATCGCCTTTTTCCTGTCGAGAAGTGGTAATGGTAATTTTACCAGTGCCAGAAAGGGCATCGAGCGCGTTGGAGATTAGGTTAGTCCACACTTGTTGCAGCGCAAGCGATTGGCATAACAAAGGTGGTAAGTCTGTATCGTAGTGCTTTTCGAGTTTGTGATGCTTGAGTCGGTTTTCAAAAATCACTAACGTATCTTCAAGCCCTTCATGGATATCCGCGTAGTGATGAATCTCATTATCTTCGCGGGCATAACTTTTTAAGCTTTTCACCATATCGGCAATACGTTTACTACACACTTGGATGGAGCGAATAGAATTCCCAACATAGTGGTAATGCTCTAAGTCATTAAGTAGTTCTTTACCTGCAATAGGGGCGTCTTTCAGAGTGTCTAAAAACGTCAAATCTTGACTTAGGTTGAGCCTCACGGCTTTTTTGGCTAAAGCACGATCATTGATAGTCGATGTAAGGTGTTTTACAAGCAGTCTTTCTTGCGCCGTAGATAGTGGCTTCGCTAGCTTTGAATACGTTAATACATCAGTACCTCTATTTGACTCTGGAAGTAATGAATTTTCGAGTATATGGTCGAGATGCTCCGACAGAGTTTCAATACTTCGCAAGATCGCTGCAATCGGGTTATTCAGCTCATGAGCAACACCTGCGACAAGTTGCCCCAGCATCGCCATCTTCTCTTTTTCAATCAATTGCTGGTGGGCTGATTCCAGTGACTCCAACGTTTGCTGTAGCTTGATCTTATTAGTGATGCTTCGTTGTAAGCGTCGATTGAAGTGACGCAACAGCAGATTGGTAAATAACGGCAGTAGGGTATTATTTGAGTGCATAACCTGAGCAAAGCTATCTTTATCAAGCTTAATCACTCGTGTTTGGGTTAGGGTTATCGCTGTAGAGAACGAAGGTTCACCAGTCACAAAAGACATACCACCGACAATATTGCCTTTGGAGTGTCGTACTACTTCTCGTTGTTGTCCTAACTCATCCTTTTTGTAGAGCGCTGCTTGACCTTCAATGATCAACCATAAAAAGCAATTGTCTTCACCTTCTACAGTAAGTAAATGTTCCGGCGAGTACTCCCGAATAGCTTTGGTTTTATCCTCGATAGAGAATATATCTTGCAAGGCACTGACGACACGCTCTGCTAAAGCATTATCTGAAAGCTGATGATAATCGTGGATAAATCCGGATTGGAACGAATGAATTTTTTGTTCGATGTGAGCTCTCAATAGACGCTGTTGGTCTAACGTGTCGCTGTAGAATAGGAGGTTTTCGGAGTCGTATTGGATTACAAAAGAAGTCAGTTCTTTTTGTGCTGACTTGAATAGAACTTGATCTTGAACTGGTTTGGTCAGGCAGTGATTGAGCCGACCTTCATTCACCGCGGTCAGAATTGATTGAATCTCTGACGAAGCACTGATTAATATTGTTCTTGCGATACTACTGTGAGGCAGTTGCTCAATTTCAATAAGAAATTGTACGCCATTAAAATGAGAGTGATGATGAGTAATAACTAGGGCAACTGTCTGGTGATTGTCACCGATATCTTGTAATGCATGATACGCATCTTCTATGTTCTCGGCAGTATAAATGTCGAATACCGAAGACAGTGGAGCTAACTCCGAATGTATTCTTTCAATGCTAACTGGATTATTGTCCAAACAAATAACAGCGTATTGATTCACAGCTCAACCTTTGTAGTAGTGATGCTTTTAGCTTAACAAGAACTATTGAATAAGGATGAGAGCTAGACGTTAATTTGTTGAGTGGGTTGAGGTATCTAGCAATAGACTGATTTAACTCAATGTTCCTTGTTGGCTACTGATGGGGTAGACTGAAAAAAAACAGACTAGCGTAGAAGAGAACTCATGAAACAGTTAAGAAAAATTGGTGCAATTGGCGGAGCAATCTCATTGGCACTTTGTTGGCCGCTGGCGGTTGGGCAAATTGGGCAGAATGCTATTACTGATGGTGTCGCAAAACTTAACAATTCAAGTATTCTGGCTGAAATAGTCGAATATGATAGGGGATACTTGTCTTCTAATGTTAAGACTCGTCTAACAGTGACCGATGATAACCTGAAGCAGCAACTAGCGCTTGATGGGCTGCCGAGTGAGTTCGTGGTCAACAGTTCGGTCAGCCACGGTTTAGTGAGTCTGAATGCGTTGTCGACGCTTGAGAACTTAGAAACTTTGCCTCTAACTCTGACGACTAGCACTGAGCTCAACGGTAATACAGATTTTAATTTTGAATTGGACCAGTTCAACCACCAAGGTTCTGGTGAAAATGGTACGTCTGTATCCATCACTAAGTCTACGTTATCTGGCCATGCTACCGTGTTAGGTCAGGTTGATTACACGCTTTCTGTTCCTTCTGTACAAATTGATTTTGAAACAGGTGAAGAAGCGACACTATCAAATCTCAAGGGCACAGGCTCTGGCCAACAAGCGCAAGGCTACTGGCTGGGTTCACAGAGCTTTACTGTAGATCGATTTTTGGTTTCAGATTCAACCATGCAACCGTTCATGACCATAGAAAACTCACAGTACGACTTTGAATCTCATTTAGATGAAGAGACTAAGCGACTGCGCAGTAACTTGAAGTTGGGTGTCGAAAATCTTGAGACCAATGATGGGCAAGTCAATAACTTAAACGTCGATTTTGAAATGTCGAAACTGGATAGTCAGTCGTTTGAGAAAATTTTTGAGATCTACCAATCGAGTCCTGTTTTGACTCAAGAAGACGTTTCGAAGATCATTCCATTTATCGATATATTGTTTGCTAAAGGTTTCGACCTCTCAATGAATAATATGTCATTAGCTCTAGGCAAGGGGGATTTTCAATCAAACTGGTTGGTGAGCGTACCTGAAGGGACAGAGAACATTAGCAATAACCCTTCGACAATTCTGCCAGCATTGACGGGAAATATTCACTCGAGCTTCTCATATGAACTGGTTGAAGAGTACCCATTCATCCGTGAGGGTATCGATGAATTGATTGTGATGGAAATGATCAAGGAAACCGATAGTGGTTATGAAATCAGCGCTGAATTAGAAAATGGAAATCTAGTGTTTGAAAATGGGCAAGAAATCCCATTAATCGCACTTCTTATGCCAGTTTTTGTTCAATAAAAACAGTTGAGCTTATTACTGGTGGGTGATCTAGCGGGATAAGTTAAACATTTGATAATGTACGAAACAAAAGAGGTCTTAAGACCTCTTTTGTTGTTTTTATGTTGGAGAAAACATGGTATTAATTGCTTAGTTATTATTTAGCAGGAGCAATCATCCCCATGGAACTTACATTAGATAACGTATTCAATTTTAGTGCTGGTCCAGCGGCACTTCCTAAACCGGTAATGAAACAGGCGCAAGCTGATTTTATTGATTGGAATGGTTTAGGGACTTCCGTTATGGAAATCAGCCATCGCAGCAAGCAGTTTATTCAAGTTGCTGATGAGTCGGAGCAAGACCTACGTGATCTTCTGAACATTCCAGACAACTATAAAGTGCTTTTCTGTCAGGGGGGCGCTCGTGCTCAATTCGCAGCTGTGCCTCTAAACCTTTTAGGTGACGCGACGAAGGCGACTTACATTGACGCGGGTTACTGGGCCGAAAGTGCAGTGACTGAAGCAAGTAAGTATTGTGAAATTGATGTATTTAATGCCAAAACATCGATTGATGGTAAAGCGGCTGTTATTCCAGCAAAAGATTGGAAAATCGACCCAGAAGCGGCGTATGTTCACTTCTGTCCAAATGAAACCATCGACGGTATTGAGATCAGTGAGCTACCACAAACTGACAAGCCTATCGTTGCAGACATGTCATCGAATATCTTGTCTCGCAAGATTGATGTGTCTCAATATGGTGTTATTTATGCTGGCGCGCAAAAGAACATTGGCCCTGCGGGTATCTGCATCGCTATCGTGCGTGATGATCTGCTCGAGCTTGCGAACGAAGTATTGCCAAGCATTCTCAACTACAAAGTGCTTGCTGAAAAAGATTCTATGTTTAACACACCACCAACTTACGCTTGGTACCTATCTGGCCTAGTCTTCAAATGGCTGAAAGCTCAGGGGGGGGTTGAAGCGATGGAAGGTGTTAACCAAGAAAAAGCGGCACTACTTTACAACGCGATTGATGATTCTGATTTCTATAAGAACGACGTTCACACAGCAAACCGTTCAAGAATGAACGTACCATTCCAACTAGCGAAACCTGAGCTAGATGCGAAGTTCTTAGAGCTGGCAGACGCTGCTGGTTTGAAGTCGCTAAAAGGGCACAGAGCTGTAGGCGGAATGAGAGCATCACTATACAATGCAATGTCATTGGAAGGTGTCCAAACATTGGTGAGCTTCATGAAAGATTTTGAAGAGAAATATGCTTAATTTATTTACGTGAAATGAATAAAAATGCCGCGTAAGCGGCGTTTTTATATGTTTCAAATATTTATCGTAGTTCTTATGGTAATTAATACCAATTACAGTGAGTATTCCGAAATAGCGTAAGAAAAAGACTTGAGAACCAGGGCGGATTTTTCGATAAATAGTTATTCTATAATCAAAAATTTCAACGCAGTTATCGAGCGCTTTAACAAGCTAGGGTGACCAGTTATTTACTACGATTAATATAATCAGCATCTACAGCCAGAAATCTTTTAAAAGCATGTCAGAGCTGTAATGGTGCGCAATCTGTGCTTGGAGTAGTTCTGCTGTTGCAATGGCATCAGTCAAAGCGTGGTGTGGGGTGTAATCTGGTAAATGGTAGCGACGTCGGCTTTGTCCAAGCCTTATTGATGCGGGTTTCTTACCTTTTAGTCTATTCCAGAAACCACCAACCAATTTATTCTGAATTTGAGATTCGATTTCTAGTGTATCTAATACTGGAAATTCAATACCTTCTCCTAACCTTACTTTCAACGCGTTGTCTAAGAACTCACGCTCAATACGGCGGTAGTGAACAACAGGAATATGCCCGGCGATTGCGTCCAAAATCTCATCAAGCACCTCGTTTAAGTCCGGCGCATCGATGATGTCATTGTGTGTGATACCGTGAATAACGACAGATTCTTCTTCCAGTTTTTGCTTAGGCCTTAGCGTCCAATGCCTTGCTTGTCTTAGATAAATACGATTGAGTGTAAAAGGTACTAGTCCAATGGTAATAATGCCATCCTTCGCCGAATTTAAGCCTGTGGTTTCAAAATCCACAGCTAAAAAGGTCACCTCAGACAGCGGAGTGTCTGGATCGGGAAGTGGCTCACTGTAGAACTTCTTTAAACGCTTATCCTTTGAACGCTCTAGTTTTTGAGCAAATTTAAAAGGCCAATCGACCGCAGGTGATCTAAATAGTTTGTTCATAGGCCCTACTTAAACTTATTGCTAGCTTGGTAACGGAACTTAAGGAAGTTTTGCGCATTACTTAAGATTTGGAATGCGTCCTTTAGGTTACGTCGCTCGAAGTCAGACAGGTTCTCTGGCTCGATGTTGTTATCAGGCTCGATGTTGTTGTCGACATCGTGCGCTTGGTGGCGAATACGAACCAAAGAGATGAACTCCATGGCATCTTTCAGGTCTTGTGCTCTGCCTTTTGGCAAAATACCTGCGTCGATAATGTCATCTAATCGTTCAAATGAGTTCTTCGAACGAGAGGCCACCGCCAAAGAGTGAACACGAATCAGATCCGCCAACGGTGCAGTACCGCGACGCTTAAGGTTGATTGAGTTGTTATGGCGGCCATCTTTTTCCATAACGAAATCTTTGAAGAAGCCCAGAGGCGGTGTTCGATTGAGTGCGTTACGAGCAAGACACGCTAGGAAGCGGTTGTTCTTGCGTGCGCGTCTTACGATGAAACTGTTCAGCTGTTCAGCCCATTTCAAACGGCCGTAGACACCATCTAAGTCGAAGAAGATAGAAGCATTCAGTAAGGCTTTCGGATTTGGATCATCAATCCAGTCCGCAAAGCACTCTTCCCATTCTCTACGTGTCATACGCCAAGTCGGGTTGGTTGCCATGATGTCACCGGTACAGTAAACATAACCACATTGGTCTAAGCCGTCACAAATGAACTTTGAAAGCTCTTCAAAGTACTTGCCGTGTTTTGCTTCGTCGTATGTGTCATCAAGAATAATGGCGTTGTCTTGGTCGGTCACAAGCAGCTGTTCATCACGCCCCATAGAGCCGAGAGCTAGGAAGCAATAAGGAATGGGCGCCGTACCCAATTGCTCTTCCCCTAACTCGATAATACGTTGTTTGAAGCTACGCCCAATTACTGACATCGCGGTGCCGACCATGTGAGCATTGGCATCTTCGTTAACCAAGCGTACAAAGCTATCTTTCACTTGTTCCGAAAGCACTTTAAGGTCTTCAATACTTTGTTGTTGGAAGATACTACTTACCAGTAGCAGAGAGTTTTGAGATTCATACCGTACGATATCAGTCGCTTCGATAATGCCGATTGGCTTCTTATCTTTTAGCACGGGCAGGTGGTGTACGTTATAGCGAAGCATGGTCATCATGGCTTCGTATACGTAAGCATTGTGGTCGAGTGAGATAACTTCTGGCGTCATGACACTTGAAACTTCATTTGATGGCTCTAGACCTTCTGCAAGTACACGTGTACACAAGTCGCGGTCGGTAATAATACCGATCACAGGGGTTGAATCGTCCTCATCATCTTCAACAATATCTGGGTCGATGATCAGTAAGGAAGAGACGTTGTCTTCTGCCATCATGGTGGCGGCTTGTTGGATAGTGCACGTTTTCTCTATCATTGGGGCTTCGCCGGTGAGCAGCGTTTTTACCTTTGATGTCGATAGATCGTTAGCATCGTTATTATTGGAATTGGCTTGGCGTAATCGCGCATTGTCTTCCACTTCGACAAAATCAGCAAAAGAGTCATAGTTGTCATAAAGTTCTTGAAAAATTGCCTCTGGGACACAGTAGAGCAGAGTGTCTTCTATTGCTTTAACAGGGAAGCGAACTTTGTTGTTAGTGAGTAGACCCATTTGGCCGAATAGGTGACCTTCATCAAGGCGATTATAGAGTTCGCCCTTACGGCGATACACCTCAACCTCACCGCTTCGCACGATGTAAAGGTCGTGAATTTGGTCACCAAAGTGAATGATAGGTGTGTCTTGGCGATAATAAGAAATTTCCACACTACTGGTGACTTTCGCCAACATATCTTCAGGGAGATCGGTGAAAGGAGGGTATTGTGCCAGAAAGTTTTGAATCTCTAATAACTCAGCATCCATAATGATCATCCATTAGTTCGTATGATTTCATGGTACAACATTTCATAATAATTTGCCGTCACAAATCAATCTGTGAGGTAAAACCTTTTTGAAGTCTTATGGATAGGCTAATCTTTCAACTAATGGAGTGCTAGTTTAAGGATGATAGAAATGTCGAAGTGGAAGCTTAGTTTGGTATCTACCGTTTTTATGTTTTCTCCAAGTTTGTGGGCAGAAACTCATAGTGTACCCATTCTTGATTATGACCATATATATGCCACGGCGTATTCGGGGAGCTTAAATGAAGATGCTGGTGGAAATAACAACGCTTCGTCGTTTGGATTGGGTGGCAGTTATGCGATGACTGACGGTTGGTTGTTGTTGGGCGACTACAGTGCACGCTTCATTCACCCAGATGACACCACAACTCGAATTGATACGCTTATGCCGGGTGTTGGTTACCGTTACGGCATTAAGAAAGATCTAGATGTGGTTGCTTACTACCTGCTTGGTATCACTAAAGGTCAGGTCGAAGATAATGATACCAACCGAACTGAATCTTCAGACACTGAGTTCATTCAAGGGGGAAAAGTTGGGCTTAACTATGGCTTTGCGAAACGTTGGATTGCCAACGGGAGTGTGCAAGTGAATCGAAGTGATCTGTTTGATGAAGAGATCTATCATTTAGGTTTACGTTATCTAGTGACCAACAAGTTTGCGATTGGTGGGTCATACCAACATCGAGATGGTGAAGGTAAGATTCGTAGTGAACGTACTAATGAACTGGGCGTGGAGTTTTTCCTAGAGTACTAACTAGTAACGCAAAGACAACGTGTCTTAACCGCTCATAAATAAAGAAGACAGACACAAAAAAGCCAGCTTAGTCGCTGGCTTTTGCATATCTATAGGTCTACAAATATAGGTTTCGCTTTACGATTAAAGAACCGCAGCGATACCTTTACATAGAGGACCCATGTTTGACTTAGTCATACCAGCAACACTGATACGGCCAGAACCAACAATGTAGATAGCGAATTCATCTTTTAGGCGAGTTACTTGCTCTTTGCTTAGGCCAGAGAACGAGAACATGCCGTTTTGACGTTCGATGAATGTGAAGTCTGCGTCTACACCTTCAGATTTCAGTGTAGTTACGAATAGCTCACGCATCTCTTGGATACGGTCACGCATTTCTACTACTTCTGCTTCCCATTCAGCACGTAGATCAGCATCACCAAGGATGTGAGTAACAACAGCACTGCCGTGCGCTGGTGGGTTAGAGTAGATAGAGCGGATAATGCTCTTAACTTGAGAGAACGCTGTCGTTGCTACGTCTGCAGATTCTGCAACCAGAGTGAATGCACCTACACGTTCGTTGTACAAGCCGAAGTTCTTAGAGAACGAGCTAGCAACAAGGATCTCTTTGTTGTATTGAGCAAAAACACGTAGGCCAGCAGCATCTTCTTCAACGCCTTTTGCAAAACCTTGGTAAGCAAAATCGAATAGAGGAAGCAGTTTCTTCTCAGCAACCAGCTTAGCCAGTACTTCCCATTCATCAGCAGTAGGGTCGATACCTGTTGGGTTGTGACAGCAGCCGTGAAGAAGAACGATATCGCCTTCAGAAGCGTTCTCTAGGTCAGCAACCATGCCAGCGAAGTCTTTGTCTTTAGTTTCAGCGTTGTAGTAGCTGTATTGAGCTGTTTCGATACCCGCAGCAGCGAAAACGCCGTTGTGGTTAGCCCAAGTTGGGTTACTGATCCAGATTTTCACATCGCCCAGTTGGCGTTTGATGAATTCACCCGCTACGCGAAGTGCACCTGTACCACCTGGCGCTTGTGCTGTTTTAGCGCGTTGAGACGTAACGATCTCAGTATCTGAACCGAAAAGAAGCTTCTGAACCGCTAAACCGTATTCAGCTGTACCTTCAATTGTTAGGTAAGATTTGGTTTTTTCGTTTTCAAGAAGTGCAGCTTCTGCTTTCTTTACTGTTTTAAGTACAGGCGTTTGACCATCTTCATTTTTGTAGATGCCCACACCAAGGTTGATTTTCTCTGCACGAGAGTCTTTTTTAAACTCTTCAGTAAGGCCGAGGATAGGATCGGCGGGAGCAGCTAACACTTTTTCAAACATAATCTTCATCCATGTCAATTGAGAGGGGATAGTATCTATGGGTATTTATACCTGTATGGGATTTTTATGACAATACGAAGTGAACAGAAAGACCAAAAAAAATCCATTTCAATCAGATTTATTGACTAAAGAGGAAATTTGATAACAAAACACCCTACGGGTTACCTATAGGGTGCAAGAAGTTAGTGGTTTTTGAATAGATTAGGCAGGTTGAGCAATAAAGCTTTCGCGCTCGAGTTCGTTGGCTACATTTTTTCCATCTTTGTAGGTCGCGGCAATTGAAACGAACGCTTGTTCAACAGCTAGAAAAGCTTGGACAACTTGCGGATCAAAATGCGTCCCATTGCCTTCTAAGATGATCTGTTTGGCTTGTTCGTGAGTAAAGGCTGGCTTGTAGACTCGCTTCGAGATGAGCGCATCATAAACATCGGCCAATGCCATTAAACGGCCAGATAACGGGATATCTTCACCAGACAACTGATTAGGATAACCATTGCCATTCCATTTCTCGTGGTGAGTCAGAGATATCTCCTTTGCGACTCTTAAGAAAGAGCTACTTCCTAGCTGCTTTTCTGCAATAGAAAGTGCTTCAGCACCAATCGCGGGGTGACCTTTCATTATCTCAAACTCTTCGTCCGTCAATTTGCCCGGCTTCAATAACACGCTATCAGGCACACCGACTTTGCCTACGTCGTGCAAAGGCGCAGATTTGTAAAGCAACTCGATGTAGTTTGGTGTTAACAAGCTTGAGTGGGTTTCTGATTTACTGAGTTCTTGTGCGAGTACCTTGACGTACTCTTGAGTTCTTAGGATATGTGCGCCCGTTTCATTGTCTCGAGATTCAGCCAATGCCGATAAGCTCACAATGGCCACGTCACGTGTGGTTTTGACTTCGTTTTGCGCGGTTTCGAGGCAATCAAGCATGGTATTGGTCATAGATGCCATTGAGCCAAGCTCGTTGTAGCCGAAAATAGGTAAGCGAACGCCTTGCTCGCCATTGGTGACTTTGTTTAATGCGTGCTCTTGGCTTAGGAGAATGCGCTTAATTAGCTTGCTCCAAAGCGTCATGATGGTTATCGCGTAGCCACCCAGTACCACAGCCAAATAAATGAACTCTTTGATTACGCTGATCTTGCCGGTGCCATCCAATAAGCGGTCAGGGTTATGTTCTAGCCAAAATATGTCTTTGACAGCAATCATCGTCAACATAGTCGTCAGTGTTACCAGAAGCACGATAACCAAACCAATCATTTGGTTAACCAGCGAACTCCTTTCACCAACCAGTTGGAATTCAAATTGCCCAGTCGTCTCCATTTTATCCATTTGGCTGAGCTTGGCGTTCAATTGAAGAATAGTTCCGGTAAAGAAGCCGAATAGACTCATGCCAAAAAGCACCTTCAAATTACTATCTATGGTGAATTCATAGCTTAAGTTGTAGTAGAGCGCGAAAGGCACACTTGCAGCAAAAAATAGCAGGGTATCGAGTTTCGCGAATCGGCCTTGCTTGACCAAGGTATTTTGCGCCAATAGGTAACGACGCGCGAGCCATAGTAAGACAAACACAATACTGACTTGTGTAAAAATCTCTAAGGTTGTTAAGCTCTCGAGCATAGGACACACCCGACTGCCATAGGTGCCAAACAGCACACCAGCAATGACGTATAACTTAGTCGTTAGCGATTGATTGTAATTTGAAGTACCCATCGATAAGCCTTTGTTCTCATTCTTATTAGATTTACGCATTCATTGATTCACGACTTTAGAATTACGAATGATTAGCATAACTGACGTGAATAAGACCGGAGATTCTATCGATAGCTTTCGTGGATTGATACAAGAAACTGGTTTGTGTTGGAGATTTGTTAGCTAGGTGGGGGTTATTGCTGCATTTTCATGAAGATACTTGAATAGCCTCGGTCGAGGTTCGAGGCTATTCAGTCTGTATACTGGGTTAGAATCGCGAGTGATTGAGTTCGCTATCTACTTTACCCCATTACTTTTTGAGATTGATTTCAGCTTCGATGGAGCCTGTTTCAATCTCAGGATGAGACGCTAGCTTGTCTGCAGCCCATTGGTTTAAATGCTTAAGAATTGCCGACACCGCGTGTTTTTCAGTTGGTGCTTGGTTTTGATCGACGTCGAGTTTCTGCTTTGGATGTGAACCTGTCGCATCTTCAGCGATATGGAGCCAGTCTGGGTGCCAGTAATATGGCTGTCCACTCGGCGTTATCCAACTATGAACACCGTTTGACTCTCCTTTGTAACTTAGTTGGTCTGCTTCTATTTTTTTCATTATTGTCTCGCATGTTTTTTGGGTTACATCAAATTATTGAGGCGAATAGCGACCTTAGCTCGCGCCTTGAGTACAAAACTATCAAAGCTTACAAAGTTATCTGTGAACTATTTCACACAATTATAGAAATCAGGAGTAATCACTTGGATAGCAGCAATAGTTGTTAACGTTAGTGATAAAATCTGGGCCCACAAAATTTCTCTAGGTAGTACAATTAGATGGCGCGTTATGAAGAGCTTGCAAAGGATATTCGAACTCAGATTGCTAATAACACTTGGCGAACTGGGGAAAAAATTCCTTCTGTACGCGTGAGTTGCCGTAATTATAACGTCAGCAACAGTACTGTCTTACAAGCTTATCAATTGCTCGAAAGTGAGGGGTGGATCATTGCTAAGCCTCAGTCTGGCTATTTTGTCGCGCCACGAGTGGATGGCATTGATTATAAACTGCCATTCGTGCGCGAAAAGAAAGCGATCAACGACCGCCTATTCGATTTCTTGAAATCTAGCTCTGCAGAGGGTGTTATTCCTTTTGGCTCCGCATTCCCAGACCCTGACCTTTTCCCATTGCCGACTTTGACTCGAAACCTTGCCAGTGCTGGCAGGAAGATGACCGGCGCCAGTGTGATTAACAACTTGCCACCTGGAAGTGAGTCCCTAAGAAGACAAATCGCACAGCGTTATCTGCAGCAAGGTATAACGGTTAACCATCAAGATATTGTGATTACGTCAGGCGCGATGGAAGCGCTAAATTTAAGCCTACAAACGGTTACTAAGTCGGGCGACAACGTGGTGATTGAGTCGCCTGCATTCTACGGGGCTTTGCAGGCTGTTGAGAGGTTAGGGCTTAACCCGATTGAAGTGGATGTTTGCCCAATTAATGGATTGAACATCGAACAGTTTGAACGTGCCTTAAAAAACCAAGATGTAAAAGCGTGCTGGCTGATGACAACCTTTCAAAACCCAACCGGAACTAGCCTGTCTGAAGAGGCGAAGCGCCTTGTGGTAAAGATTGCAGAGCAGCATGAAGCCTACATTATTGAAGATGACGTGTATGGAGACCTTTATTATGAGGGGCACAAACCTAAGCCATTAAAAGCCTTTGATAATACCGATTCTGTTTTGCTTTGTGGTTCGTATTCGAAAAGCCTGTGCCCCGGCTATCGTGTCGGTTGGGTCGTGAACACACGCTTTAATGACGCGATTCAAAAGCTTCAACTTCTTTCTACCTTGTCGAGCAGCGCACCTGTGCAGCTTGGAGTTGCACATTTTTTGACTCATGAAAGCTACGATAACCACCTGCGTAAACTGCGCAAAAACCTTTTGGTTAGAAAAGAGCGTTTTATTAGCGTCATCAAACAGTACTTCCCACATTCCATCAAGATTGAAGAACCTGCTGGTGGTTACTTTGTCTGGGTTCGTTTCTCTCCTGACTTTGACAGCCAGCAATTCCATCAATTAGCGATTGCCCAAGGCATTAGTGTGGCATCGGGGGACTTATTTAGTGAGCAAGGCAGAGTAGGCAATGCGATTCGATTGAATTTCTCTTACGAACTCACCGTAGAGAAAGAACAGGCACTTATTCTACTTGGTAAGATCGCGCATCAGATGACGTACTGATATAAGAGGTAGCGCTTGTAACTGTACGGGTTGTTTGTGGTGTAATTGTACGCCTTATAAAGTAGAGAGTTGTGATTCAATAACGGTAGATTAAATACTGGAGATACCGTTATGTTGAAAATGACTATGGGAAACGAAGCTAAGCTGATTATCGTTGCGATTGTATGTGCGCTTTTGCTTATTCTCGGCCACGTATTGTTGGCAAAAGCATTCGCTGATATGGCCTGGGCAGAATACACTACTGCCGCAATCCCATTTGTTATGATGGCTATTTGCGGTCTCGCGATAAAATACGCTATTGACCAAGATGTCGATTAGCCTGCGAATAAGTAATTCTTGTTGGTGATACGCTGAAGTATCCGTCGTCTCGTCTTACTTCGAATATAAAAAAACCTCCGCAAGAGCGGAGGTTTTTATTTGTTCTTAACTTTTAATATCGAATTAGAAGTTTGCAGAGCGCGGTGTACGTGGGAATGGAATCACGTCACGAACGTTGCCCATACCTGTTACGTAAGATACTAGACGCTCGAAACCAAGACCGAAACCAGCGTGTGGCACTGTGCCGTATTTACGTAGGTCGCGATACCAGCTCATGTGCTCAGGGTCGATACCCATACCAACCATGCGCTCGTCTAGAATGTCTAGACGCTCTTCACGTTGTGCACCACCGATGATTTCACCGATGCCTGGTGCAAGTACGTCCATTGCTGCAACTGTTTTGCCGTCATCGTTTAAGCGCATGTAGAAAGCTTTGATGTCTTTCGGGTAGTTCTTAACGATAACTGGTGCTTTAAAGTGCTCTTCAGCTAGGTAACGCTCATGCTCAGAAGACATGTCGATGCCCCACTCAACGTCAAACTCAAATTTCTTACCAGAGTCTAGTAGGATTTGGATTGCGTCAGTGTAGTCAACTTGTGCGAAATCAGCGTCTACGAATTGCTCTAGACGAGTGATTGCTTCTTTGTCGATGCGAGATGCGAAGAACTCAAGGTCGTCGCGGCGTTCTTCAAGAACAGCAGCGAAAACGTACTTAAGCATGTCTTCAGCCAATTTCGCTACATCGTCAAGGTCTGCAAACGCAACTTCAGGCTCAACCATCCAGAATTCAGCTAGGTGGCGGCTTGTGTTTGAGTTTTCAGCACGGAACGTAGGACCGAACGTGTAAACTTTGCTTAGCGCACAAGCGTAAGCTTCAGCATTAAGTTGGCCAGATACTGTTAGGAAAGTTTCTTTACCGAAGAAATCTTCGTTGAAGTCAACTTTGCCTTCGTCAGTGCGAGGTAGGTTTTCCATGTCTAGCGTCGATACGCGGAACATTTCACCAGCGCCTTCTGCATCAGATGCAGTGATAAGCGGAGCAGAAGTCCAGAAGAAACCTTGCTCGTGGTAGAAACGGTGAATCGCTTGAGATAGACAGTTACGTACACGTGCTACTGCGCCGATCACGTTAGTACGTGGACGTAGGTGAGCAACTTCACGAAGGTATTCGATAGAGTGACGTGTCTTAGCCATTGGGTAAGTGTCAGCGTCTTCAACCCAGCCTACAACTTTAACGTCAGTTGCTGCTAGTTCGAAGTCTTGACCTTTCGCAGGAGACTCAACAATCTTACCCGTTACTTCAACAGAGCAGCCAGTTGTTAGCTTTAATACTTCGTCTTCGTAATTATTCAGATTATTAGGAACCACGGCCTGAATCGGGTCGAAACAAGAGCCGTCATAAATGGCAAGGAAAGAGATTCCAGCTTTGGAATCACGACGTGAACGGATCCAGCCACGAACAGTTACTTCACTGTCTACCGCTAGCTTGCCGCCAAGTACGTCTGTTACAGGCGCGTAAGTCATGTTGATTTCATTCTCCATTGAGGGACAAATTCAACTCAATGTTATTAGCATGGCCTCAAATTAATATAAATAATGAACAATTATTGGCCGAAACATTGAGTTGTATATACTTTCTAAATCGATTGAACATATTACCTGTCATACGGACAGCTTCAACCTTTATTCTTGTTCGGTGAAAGAAATATTGTGTCTACAGACAAGAAAAACCATGAAAGGTTATTTTTTGTTCGATCTCATAATGCGTTGCTGTGGCAGATCTAATAACAGAGCCTATTTAAAGTAAAGCTGAAGGGGTGAAGAGGGCTCGATTTTATTATTAAACTAGGTTAGTAGATTCTTCGGAGATAGTGGCAGTGCACTGAGGTTGCTTTCTAATATTGGGCAAAGACATAAGTGCTCATGGCTGAGCACTTTTGGATTAGATGGTAATACTGCAGTTTGGCGGTGCTATGAATTGTTCTTATAATGGGTGCTTGAGTTAGATAGAGTAAATTGATTAATCAGTGATTCAAGGTGATCAGAAAGTTCTTCTAGGCCATTGCTGATGTCGCGGGTTTCAGCCGCAGATTGTGAGGTATTATCGGCATGAGAAGTAATAGCTTCGACTTTTTGTTGAACATCCATGGTCGCTATTGTGGTGGATTGCGTTTGTTGCTGAATGTTTCGAGCGTGTGTTAATACTTGTTTCATCTCTTCCACAACACCGTTCATTTCATTGGACAGCGTATCAATATCTGTTGAACTTTGATGTGCTTGTTCGCAAACGCGATCGGCAGAGGTTAATGATTCTTCGCTGCCTTGTTGGAATTGGAGGATAATCGATTCAATACTACTTGTCGCTTCAGCGGTTCGTGATGCTAGATGACGGACTTCGTCAGCGACCACCGCAAAGCCACGACCCTGTTCACCCGCACGAGCAGCTTCAATTGCAGCGTTAAGTGCCAATAAATTTGTTTGATCCGCAATGCCCCGAATTACGCTCAATATCGAAGACACTTCTCCAGTTTGTTCATTGAGCATTAGTATTTTCTGTTTAACTTCTTCAATGCTGGCCACTAAGTTCTTTATTTCATTACTGGCGTCGTGTGCTTGGTTGGCACTTTGGCATGCTACGTCAGCGGTATGGTTGATAAGGTCTGATGCCGTTAAAGTAGCTTGTTCTACATTGACTTGTTGAGCTTGTATCCCTTCCACATTATTTTGTACTTCAGCGGTTTCATTCTGCTGATCACTGGCGGCTTGCTCTGTAATTTGGGCGACACTAGTTAGTTGGGTGGCGGAAGCATTCAGTTTGTGAGATGTATTCTGCACCTGTTTTAGGCTGTCAGACACTGTCCCCATAAATGAATTAATAGAGTTCGCCAAAGTACCTATTTCATCTTTGCTTTGATCTGGTAGACGAGTTGATAAGTTTTTGTCGTTGCTAACTTGAGTCATAAAGCGCGAAGTGTGTTGCAGTGGGCGAACAATAATTTTACGAACCAATCCCATTGTTAGAATAAACCCAGCAAAAGAGATCACTGCCATAATACCGATTGCGGCCATCGTTTGAGTGTTGATCAAGGAGTTGACGTGATTTAGGTTGTATTCAAGACGAATGGCCCCCAACACTTCACCTTCCGGTGCCATATGGCAGGCCACACAGTTGGTACCACGATAGTTTTCGCTCGATTTCATAGGTAGGGCGATAACTAAGCCCTTCCCCCAATCTGCAGAAAATGACTCGATGACAGTTTCACCCGCTAGCGCGCGTTTATCAATATCATCTACAGGTGTTTGGTTGTCATTTCCAGGGCCGTATAGCCTGCTCACAGTATCAGCCCGTAATACGCGAACATCTTCAATACCTTCTTGTGCCAATGCTTTCTGACGAAGCGTCTCTTTCTGTGCCATGGTGCCAGTCAGCATCATCATATTGAGGCTATCGAAATAGTTGCTCGCCTTATCATGGAGCTGTTCACTTAATACAGAATGAACAAGCTGCTTTTGCTGCGAATATTGAAAGTAGGTCGATATTACTAGCAAAAAAGTGAACACGATGGCGAGAGCCACTAGGATTTTAAAGGTGATCGTTGAGCGCATAAGGTGTTTGTTTTTTTTTAATTATAATGACGCGCACACTTTACTTGTTAGAGTCTCTACTACCTATGGAGTAGGGTGAATTATGTGACCATACTCCGGTTGTGGTTTTGTTTCTGTGATGTAGCGAGATTGTGGCGCTTCTATTATGTAAATTAGGTTTTAATTTAGTGTTGAGCTTCCATTAATGTGCATATTGATTTTATGAAGCAGCATAATTAGCTTTTGGGGGAATCCTTACTGGAGTAAGGACGTCCAACGGTGATAGAACTTGTAGTGTGTAGTGGTTTTACGTAAAATTGCGTGTCATTTTTTTAGCCTGAGAAACACAATGAGAACTGAGTTATACAAAGAGTTTATGTTTGAAGCTGCCCACCATCTTCCTCATGTGCCAGAAGGGCATAAATGCGGTCGTTTGCATGGCCACTCTTTTCTTGTTCGCTTGTACGTAGAAGGTGAAGTTGATCCGCATACAGGCTGGGTCATTGACTTCTCGGAAATTAAAGCGGTATTCAAACCGATTTACAACCGTTTAGATCATTACTACCTCAACGACATTAAGGGTTTAGAGAACCCTACAAGTGAAGTGTTGGCTAAGTGGATCTGGAATGAGCTAAAACCAAACTTGCCGCTTTTGAGCAAAGTTGAAATTAAAGAAACCTGTACTGCAGGTTGTATTTATATTGGCGAAGCGTAAACATTAGAATCCACCTGCTAAAACAGGTGGATTTTTTTAGTTGTCGGTTGAAGGTTAGTTGTTGATTGAAAGTTAGCTGACGGTTTCAAGGGGAATGGTGTCAGACACAGATTTTTCTAATCTAATGGCTATAAATTTCGAGGTCGGGGTAAACGTTCGTTCACCATAACTGTCTAGAGGAACTAAAGGGTTGGTTTCAGGATAGTAAGCCGCTGCCTGACCTTGTGGAACGTCATAAGCCACCAAGGTAAACCCTTTCACTTTTCTCGTTACACCATCTTCCCAAAGTGACACCATATCGACCTTGTCACCCGGTTCAAAACCGAGCTTCAATATATCTGCTTCATTGATAAACAGAACCTCACGCATACCAAAGATACCGCGGTACCGATCATTCAAGCCATATAACGTGGTGTTGTATTGATCATGGGAACGCATGGTTTGTAAGATCAAATCGGGTTTATTAACACCTTGCAAAACCGCTTCATTAATTAGCTGTTTTGGCAGTTCGTTGGAGCCAAATTGCGCTTTACCGCTGTGGGTGTTCCATTGACGATTTGCGGCAGGATTGACTAAATGAAATCCCCCCGGATTTTCCAGCTTCTGATTGAAGTCGGTAAAGCCTGGAATCGTATCTGCAATGAGATCGCGGATATGCCCATAATCTTCAACGACCCAATTCCAATCTATTGGATGGCTGCCCAGAGTGGCATTAGCAATACCCGCAATAATGGCTGGCTCAGAACGTAAATGTTCTGATCGAGGCTTGAGCTGCCCGTAAGAGATATGAACCATGCTGAACGTATCTTCAACGGTGATGCCTTGTGGCCCATTAGCCTGTGTATCGATTTCCGTGCGTCCAAAACATGGCAGAATCAGGGCATCTTGACCGGTAACAAGGTGAGAGCGATTGAGCTTAGTTGAGATATGAACGGTTAGGTCACAATTTTGCATCGCTAGATGCGTGCGAGGAGTATCGGGTGTGGCTTGCGCAAAATTACCACCTAAACCAATAAAGACTTTCGAGCGTTTTTCCTCCATCGCTTTAATCGCTTGTATGGTGTTGTGTCCTGCATCTCGTGGGACATTGAAGTTAAAGCGACGTTCAATGTTATCAAGCAATTGGTTTGAGGGTTTTTCATCGATACCCATTGTACGATCGCCTTGAACATTACTATGTCCCCGAACGGGTGATAGCCCAGCGCCGGGCTTACCGATGTTGCCGCGCAACAATTGTACATTGGCTATTTCTTTGATGGTTTGTACCGAATGACGATGTTGTGTTAACCCCATAGCCCAGCACATAATCACTTTTTCTGAACGGCGATACATGTCAGCGACCATTTCTATCTCGCTTAAAGCTAATCCCGATTGTTCAGCAATATGCTCCCATGTTGTCGCATCAACTTCTGCTAAGTATTCATCAATACCTGTGGTGTGTTCGCTGATGAATTGACGATCAAATATGGCTTTTCCTTCGGTTGCGAGCGCATCACGTTCCCATTGCAGCAAATATTTAGCCATCCCACGAAAGACTGCCATATCACCACCTAATGCTGGTCTTAAGTAAGCAGTATTGGTTGGTTTTGAACCATTGCTTAACATTTCAATCGGAACTTGAGGGTTTTGGAAGCGTTCAAGTCCACGTTCTTTCAATGGATTGAAGCAGATCACCTGCGCGCCGCGTTTTACCGCTTCACGCAATGGTTCAAGCATGCGGGGGTGGTTAGTACCTGGGTTTTGCCCGAGCACAAAAATCGCGTCTGCTTGTTCAAAGTCGTCAAAAATCACGGTTCCTTTGCCCACACCGACCGTATCTTTCATGCCAATTGCACTGGCTTCGTGGCACATGTTTGAACAGTCTGGAAAGTTATTCGTTCCAAATGCACGTACGAAGAGTTGATATAAAAACGCCGCTTCATTACTGGCTCGTCCAGAGGTATAGAATTCTGCTTGATGTGGCGATTCGAGTTGCTTCAAATGTTTAGCCACGAGCGAAAATGCTTCGTCCCACGCGATAGGGATGTAGTGATCAGATGCTACGTCGTACTTCATCGGATGGGTTATTCGGCCTTGGTACTCTAGCCAGTAGTCTGTTTGTGATAACAAGGATGAGACGCTGTGTTGAGCGAAGAACTCAGGGTCCACAAATCGATTTGTGGCTTCCCAATTCACGGCTTTTGCACCGTTCTCACAGAAGTTCACTTTACCGCTTTGGGGCGATTCACCCCATGCACACCCTGGACAATCAAAACCACCATTTTGATTCGTTTTAAGCATTGTTCGAATGTTCTTGATGGCGTTTTCACTTCCCCACCAACTCTTAGTAACAGCTTTTAACGCTCCCCAACCGCCCGCGGGACCTTCATATTTTTTTATCTGTTCTTTTTGGCTCACGACAGCACTCCTCACGCACAGAAAAGGCAATAAACAAGGGAACCAGTAAAACAGGCGCATTATAAAAATAAAGCGGGAGTAAAACGGTTTTTATGATTTAGTATTGATACCTGTTTACTGCTTTGAATATTTAAAAATGGATTGGCGAATTGTTCGCCATGATCTAAATCAAAGGTTATGTCGTTAAGAGGCGATACGTCCAATTGATATTGCCGACTGAGTGATAAATAGAATCTATCATGGCGAGTAAATATGGAAAATCTCGCTTTTGTCACAGTGATAAATAGACTTGTGATAGTGATAAATAGAAATTATTACCCAGTGCGATGTGGGCTCTATTTCATGAGAGATTTGTCGATCAGCCTTGGTATAGCTGAGCTTTTCATGATAGTTGCTATCTATCACGCTATAGATAATTTAGATTTGACCTGTATTTAAATTAGGCATACTTTGATTTAAATCAAAAAATACCGTTTTATTTTAGCTGTTGCTTTACAGATTGAGCCATTTCCCTGTGATAGGTATTTTCAATCGCAGAGAACCGTTAATGTACGACGAACGCTAAGAAAACGCTTCATTTCAAGGTTTTACTAATCATTCATGGATATAAAACAACTTAAGTACTTAATCGCTTTAGATCAAACGAAACACTTTGGTCAGGCAGCGACACTTTGTCATATTACTCAGCCTACGTTGTCGATGAGGATAAGGCGTTTAGAAGAAGAGTTAGACCTCGAATTGATTTCAAGAAGTCAACGTTTTGAAGGGTTTACCGAAGCGGGTCAACGTATATTGGCTTGGGCAAAGACTGTCTTAGCGGCTCATGACGGTTTACAAGCCGAAGCGGCTAACTGCCGTGGTCAACTGGTCGGTTCGCTAAGGATTGGCATGGTGCCCCTAGCCAGTCAAAACCCTATGCAGCTGATTAAGCCTTTGTCCGCAAAGTTCCCTGAACTCCGTTTTCAGATTTTATCGATGACGTCTGAGCAGATCATAGACCAGCTCAATCGTAATCAACTTGATTTAGGCATGTGTTACGTTGACCAGATCAATACGGCTTACTTTGACGTTATAGAAATGAATTCAACGGATTTAGGTATTTTGTATGACAGCCGGTTCTTTGATTTTGCAGAGCCGGAGGTCTTGTGGGAATCACTCAATAACATTCCTTTAGGGCTTTTGTCTAAAGGTATGCACTATCGTCATTCGATTGATTTGAGCTTTGGTAGTAAAGGCTTAGTTCCGCAGACTGTGATTGAAAGTAATTCTACCTTTCACCTGATCCAAGCCGTCACCAGCGGTCTTTGCTGTGCCGTTATGCCGCTTAACTCGGGATTGGAAGAGCTTAACGAACAACTGCGTATCGTACCGATAGAAAAAGCTGTGGTGCATTCACCTTTAGGTTTACTTAAGCGCAAACAAGAGCCCTATTCGGCAGTCACTGACCAGTGTTTTGTTGAGGCAAAACACTTGTTTAATCAGTGATGTTTGTTTAACCAGTGATATTTATTTAATAAGTAAGGTTTTCAGTCTGAGTCGATATCGTCAAGCTGACCGTCTTTCCGGGTGATTTTATGAGATGTTTAACTCAATCCTATATTGAACTGCCTGATTTTAATCAAGCGCCTCCACAGCCCAATGCCATGAGCTATCGAGAGCTTACGGGCGATAGTATGGTGGTGGATGCTCCTTTGGCAAACGAATCTGCATTGGCGATCAGTTATAACGGGATCAGTCAGGCGGTTATGATGGTGACGCCCGGACACATGGAAGATTTTGTGCTCGGTTTTAGTTTAAGCTCCGGTATTGTGAAAAGCTTCAATGAAATTCGCGATATAGAGATTGGTCGCAATGGTGAATCTCATTTCGCACAAGTAGAAATTAGCAATCGTGCTTTTTGGGAAATGAAAACTCAGCGGCGTAACTTGGCCGGAACCACAGGCTGTGGCTTGTGCGGTGTTGAAGCGCTTGAACAAGCACTTCCGGATTTAGTGCCATTGCCATCATCGTTACCACCCAGTCCACTGGTTTTTCAGGGATTGAGAAGTCGAATTGCCGAACATCAAAAAGCAGCGAAAATATCCGGCGCCTTACATGCCTCGTTGTTTGCGAATTCGAAAGGTGAAATTGTCCTTTGCCGTGAAGATATCGGTCGCCATAACGCACTGGATAAACTAATAGGGGCAATGGCCGTGAACGGTACCAACCCTAAGTCGGGGTTCGCGATTATGACGAGTCGTTGCAGTTTAGAGCTTATCCATAAAGCGGTACGTGCTGAAATTGCAACCTTGGTTTGTTTGTCGGCACCGACATCATTGACGGTCGAATGGGCAAGGCGTAACCGTTTAAATTTGATTCACTTACCAAACAGCAGTCCACCTCGTTTATACAGCCCAGCGCCTTGATGTAATGTTTCGTTCGGATAAAAAGAGAGACCATTGGGTCTCTCTTTGGTTTTTATTATAAATGATTATTGTTTTACGCAGCTTGGTGGTTGAATTTTGTTCAAATGGCTGTTTTGTGCAATTTAATAGCAAAAAGTGTGGTTATAGCGTTGTGTTTCGAGGCTCATTCTATAAGATAAAAAGGCCTCTAATGCTAGAGGAAGGGCAGCAACGGATACGCTGTTTCAAGTGCTATGGAATGTGATTTACTGGACACATACATGAAATTTAAGATTACCTCACCGATTATTGAACCGACGGAAGGTTCACCACATCAGTTAACGAAAATTTATGCATCTCGTTTTCCCTTTTTTAAGACAAGCTCCCCTTTGAACGCCCTGTTCGACAACGTTTCTGTACGCTTCTTTACTGCTTATCGCTCCTATTGTTATTCGTTTTATAACTTTATTTCTATCTGAATTCCTTTGTCATCCACTTAATGCACGAAGACTCACACCTATAAAAACTAAACAAATAAGTTAAAAATAATGAATATTAAAATGATGGGTAGCTCCCTAATTATCGCTGGTACCGCTCTCGGTGCTGGTATGCTTGCGATCCCAATGGTATTAGCTCAATTTGGATTGCTGTACGGTACATTGCTGATGGTACTGATTTGCTTCGGTACCACCTATGCAGCGTTACTACTTCTAGAAGCGACCATCAAAGCGGGTGGCGGTCTAGGATTAAACTCAATTGCACGAAAAACACTGGGCAAGCAGGGCCAGCTGATCACCAATGGTTTGCTTTACGCGTTACTGATTTGCCTATTAATGGCCTACATCCTAGGCGCTGGTGATCTACTGAGTAAGGTACTGTCTAACTTTGGCTTAGAAATAACAGCAACGAATGGCCAGATCGGTTTCACAGTGATCGCTGGTGCGATTGTGGCAAGTGGTACAGGAGTGGTCGATAAGCTTAATCGTTTGTTGTTTTTCGTGATGCTAGGCAGTTTGGTAACAACCATGGTGTTTTTGGCTCCGGGAATGACGGTGTCTAACTTGTCGCAAGTGACAAGTCATGATCATCTTGACCTAATCAAAACCAGTGCAATTCTGTTTACCAGTTTTGGTTTTATGGTAGTGATCCCGACCTTGATTTCTTACAACCACGAAGCGACAGACACACAGTTAAGAAATATGGTGATTACAGGTTCCCTTATTCCACTAGTGTGCTACCTATGCTGGTTATTCGCTGTCGTGGGCAATTTGAATGAAGAGCAATTCAGAAGCTTTAAGAATGTCTCTGACTTGATGGCAGCGTTTGAGGCTCAGTCTCCTTGGGTGGGTAACGTTCTGTCTACCTTCACTGGCTTGGCGTTGTTGACCTCTTTCTTTGGTGTAGCGATGGCATTGTTCAACCAGAATAAGGACATGTTCAACCAAAACACCGCGGTAACGTACTGCATTAGTTTCATCTTACCTTTGGCGGGTTCTCTGCTTGCTGCTGACAAATTCTTACAAGTACTGAATTACGCCGGCATCATCTTAGTGTTCTTAGCCGTGTTTGTTCCGTTGATGATGGTTCACAAGCAGCGCTTTATGAAAGTAGCGGAAGACAGATACAGCGCAGAAGGTGGCCGACCAATGATGCTTTTCTCATTGCTATTTGGTTGCTTCTTGCTTATCTCACAAGTGATTTAAGAAAACAATTTGGTGAGTTGAATAAATCAGTCACCAAATTTCAGCTACAAAAGCTTCAGATACAAAAAAGGAACGCATCGGCGTTCCTTTTTATTATCTGCTCGTTATCAAGCAGACAGAGTTAAGTGTTGGCGTGTTAACTGATGCTGGCCAATAAATGAATACGGACTAGCAAGCCAATATTAACTAACAAACGAATGTTAATTAACAAACAACCTTAACTGCCAAACCACCTTGAGAAGTCTCACGGTATTTAGCGTTCATGTCTTTACCTGTCTCTAGCATCGTTTCGATAACTTTATCGAGAGAAACAGTAGGAGCAGAAGAGCGACGAAGTGCCATACGAGTTGAGTTAATTGCTTTTACTGCAGCAATACCGTTACGCTCGATACATGGTACTTGTACTTGGCCAGCAACTGGGTCACACGTTAGACCTAGGTTGTGCTCCATGCCGATTTCTGCAGCCATACATACTTGCTCTGGGCTACCGCCCATAAGTTCAGCAAGGCCTGCAGCAGCCATAGAACATGCCACACCAACTTCACCCTGACAGCCAACTTCAGCGCCAGATATAGAAGCGTTACGCTTGTATAGACCCCCGATCGCGCCAGAAGCTGCGAAGTAACGGATGTAGTCTTTTTCTGTCACTGTTTGGATGAACTTATCGTAGTAAGCCAATACCGCTGGGATGATGCCACATGCGCCGTTTGTTGGTGCCGTTACTACACGACCGCCAGCTGCGTTTTCTTCGTTTACAGCAATCGCAAACATATTTACCCAGTCAACAACCGTCATTGGGTCGTTAGTTGTTTTTTCTGAAGTGATCAGCTGTTGGCGAAGTGCTGCAGCACGACGAGGTACGCGCAATGGACCTGGCAGGATACCTTCAGTATTCATACCGCGATCCATACATTCACGCATCGTTTTCCAGATGTTCGAGAAGTAAATGCGAGACTCCTCGTCTGAGTGGAAAGCCGCTTGGTTTTTCATAACCAGTGTACTAATAGAAAGGCCACTTTCTTTACACTGATTAACCAGCTCTTCAGCTGTTGTGAATTCGTAAGGTGCTTTGATTGGGTTTGCTTCTTCTTTGCCGAAGTTCTCTTCGTCAACGATGAAACCGCCACCAATTGAGTAGTATGTTTTTGAGTATGCTACTTCGTCATCAACCCAAGCATGAATGCTCATGCCATTTTCATGCAATGAAAGGTTCGAAGTATGAAAATTCATTCCGCCATCTTTAGGGAACGAAACAGTATGACAGTGCATACCAACAGGTAGACGTTCAGTTTCTTCTACGCGAGCCATAAAACCTGCGATGGAATCAATATCTACTTTCTCAGGAGTATTGCCAGCAAGACCCATGATGATAGCGATATCTGTGTGGTGACCTTTCCCTGTCAGTGATAGTGATCCATATACGTCCACGGTGATTTTAGTGATGTTGCGCAACTTTCCCATTGAACGTAGGTCATCAATAAACTCTTTACCCGCTTTCATCGGTCCAACTGTATGTGAGCTCGATGGACCAACACCGATTTTAAAGATATCAAATACACTAATCATAGCGATTACCTCAAAAAGAGAGCCTCCCAAGTGGAGTAGGGAGGCTCATTTATTATCATTATATTTGTGTTTAATCTCGAGACATAAGATGAATACCATCTTATAAAAAATGCTTAAGATTAAAGAGCGCCGTAGATTACAGAACTAATAGCCGCTAGACCACATAAAGCTGTAAACATTTGTACAGGTGCTGAAGTTTTGTACTTAGCCATTGCTGGTACTTTTTGCATCGCGAATACTGGCATTAGGAACAGGATAGCTGCAATCATTGGAGCACCCATTGTTTCAATCATACCTAGGATACTTGGGTTAACGACCGCAACAATCCAAGTTGTAACAACGATGAACGCCAAAGACACTTTTTCAATCTTGCTTACTGAAGAGTCAGAGCGAGACTTGATTAGACCAACAAGACCTTCGTGAGCACCTAAGAAGTGACCGAAGTAGCTTGAAGTAATCGCTGCGAACGCGACTAGAGGACCCATGTAAGAGATAAGTGGAGACTCGTGAATGTTAGCTAGGTAAGAAAGTACAGAGATGTTCTGTGCTTGTGCTGTTGCTAGTTGCTCTGGAGATAGAGAAAGCACGACAGAGAATACAAAGAACATTACAAAGCCCATCAGCATCATTGCTGCGCCGCCGGTGATAGCGTCAGTTTTCTTAACTGCGTTTTCACCGTATACACGACGTTGCTCTTTAGAGAACTGTGAAATGATTGGACTGTGGTTGAAAGAGAACACGATGATTGGAATGGCAAGCCAGATGATAGAAGGCATTGTTGACCACTCAGGTTCAACGTCAATCATAGAAGTGTTCCATTCAGGAACTAGGTAAAAAGAAAGAGCTAGTAGGATGAATACTAGCGGATAAACCATTGCTGAAGTTGCCTTTAGCATCAGCTCTTTACCGAATACAACACCTGCTGTCATAGCAAGGATAAGTGCACCAGAAAGAAGAGGACGAGGAATAGATTCCATGCCGATTTGGTTTACTAAAAAAGAATCAACAGTGTTTGTGATACCAACACCGTAGATAAGAACGATCGGGTAGATAGCGAAGAAGTAAGCGAAAGTGATAATGTTTGCGCCAGTCTTACCGAAGTGTTCTTCAACTGTGTCTGTAATATCGGCTTCAGGGTTTTTAGCTGACAGTACGAAACGAGCTAGAGATTTGTGTGCGAACCAAGTCATTGGTGCCGCGATTAGAGCTAGGATAACTAGTGGCCAAAAACCACCCGCACCAGCTTTGATTGGAAGGAACAGTACGCCAGCACCAACTGCTGTACCAAATAGTGATAAACACCAGGTAAAATCTTTATAGTTAAACTTGCTTGAATCTTTAACGGCACTTACCGAAGAAGTTGTTGTGTTCATGTTAAATTACTCATTTTTTGGGAACAGGAAATAAGTCGGGGCTAATTTTGCAGAATTTTCTTTAGTAAAAAGTAGATCTAAATCATGTAATGAAACGGCGTGTCACATGATATGCGAAAAACGGATTTTTGATCACGAAAATAGCGTGCCACAGGTGATTTATGCTCATGCCTGTTATTAGTTTTTCTAATTTGAAGGGGTGGTTTGTACAGATTTATATCAGATAAACGTTTGCGTAAAATTGCATTAATAAATCTGTTCCATAGAAAGGCTCGAATTTGTTAACAAAGATTAAACAAGGTGTGGTTTCAGTGTGATCTATTGCATTACGTGCTGTTGCAGTGACTGAATGATTTGAGCTGTAACGCCCCAAATTAGGTGCTCTTGGAAGGGCATGGCAAAAACACGGTGTTTGATTTTTCTTAAATTAACGGTATGACTATGAAGCTTGGCTTGGTCCAAAATATAGGTGGCAGGTACCTCAAAAATAGAGGCGACTTCGTTCACATCTATAACCGCTTTGTAGTTGGGATCGACTAATACAACAATTGGCGTAACATAAAATTTACTAATGGTACTTAGTGCTGGTAATTGCCCAACAATTTTAACTTGATCCGATCGAATTCCTACTTCCTCGTGAAGTTCTCTCAGTGCTGTGAACTGCATTGAAGGGTCGGAAAGTTCGTGTTTTCCGCCAGGGAAGCTCACTTGTCCTGGGTGATGCTTTAAATGAGCGGCTCTTTTAGTAAAAATTACATGTAAACCGTCTTCGCGATCAACTAAACCGACCACAACTGCCGCTTTGCGAAGTTGTTCCCGGCTTATGTGAGCAACACGCTCAATAGACTCTGGGTGGTAACCGACAGCTGTATTCAGTTGGAATTGCTGAAGGAAGTTCTTTCTATTCATATCAACCCAATATATTGATAATTATAATTTTAAGTATAAGCATAACACCGAGTAGATTACCAACTTTGACTAAAATTTGCCTTGCTTCCCATAGTTTTAACAAGAGAACTCTGTTCTTTTGGATAATTAGTTAATAGTAAAAGTGCAAAATTCAACTTAAAAATAACCATTCCCCCATATTCAATATGTGCATTTAAATTGGTAAGCGTTATCCATGTCATATAATTGGGTGATGAAACGTATATTTTTTGTTTAAGAATTTGATCACAATAATTTAGTAGCCCATTCTAAAAAGAAATAAAAAAAAGGCATGCGATGAAAGGAATCATATTCACCGAATTTTTAGAGCTTGTTGAAGACAAATTTGGATTAGAGTTGTTGGAAGAAGTTTTAGAGATGTCAGAAGATGAAGGGATTTACACATCTGTAGGTAGTTACGACCATAAAAATCTTGTGAAGCTCATCATTAACCTAAGTAAAAAACCAATATAGATGCTGCCAGTTTACAGCGAGTGTTTGGTCAGTCTGTCTTTAAGAACCTGTTAGCTTCTATACCTAATAAAGCCAGCCTTAAGCACAGCAATACCACTTTCCAATTTATCCAACACGTAGAGCATTATATTCATGTAGAAGTGAAGAAGCTCTATCCGGATGCTGAGCCACCAGAATTTAGTTTTATAACGACTACAGAAGCGCAGCTTATATTCGATTATAAGAGTGCGAGGTGTATGTCGCATGTATGTTTAGGACTCATTGAGGGTTGTGCTGATTACTATAGTTAATCGATTGTAATAGAGATGACACCTCAAAATGATGAGCAAAGTGTGGTTAGGTTTAATCTTAAAGTAGAAAAGTAATATGAGTTTGGCATCCGCGCTAGAAAAGAAACTTAAGCGACAGATCGCGGCAAGAAAAGAAGCTGAAAGATTGTTGGAGCAAAAAAGTCTGGAACTATTTGAGACTAACCAGCAACTTGAACTTGCTTTGCGCCAGTTAGAGAAGCGCTCTAAAGCGAATTTGCGTCGTATTGAGTTTCAAGAACAAGTCGATAACCTGTTGATTGATTTTGGACGAGCGTTTCTCCGTAATGATCTGGATGATGTTATGTTGTCTGAACTAACGACTAATGTAATGAACAGTTACCTTATCGAAGCCAGCCGCTTAATACTGCCACCTAAGCTAATCCCAGAACTTCAAACGTACGACTATGGCGACAAAACCGTTGGCGAGCTAACACATGATATACAGATGCCTCAATGGGAAGGCAATATACTGACGGTGCCCCTTGAAGTCGAGAAGGTGATTGTTGGTGCACTGATTGTTAAAGTTAATTTGTCTGTACAAGACTATGAGTTTATTGAGAGTCAATTATCGTTGGTGGCCGACCTTATATGCAGTGCGTTGGCTCATCAGCTTGCCATTAACCGCAATATTAAATCACGTCAACGAGCGGAAGAATCTGAAAGGGCGACACGCGATTTTGTTGCCATGATAAACCACGAGTTAAGGACCCCATTAAACGGATTGTTGGGTAGTGCGGAACTGATTAGTGATACCGAATTAACAAGTTCACAGCGCGAATTAGTGAACAACCTAAGCCAATCTGGTGAGTTTCTAAGAACCATCATTAATGACCTACTCGATTACAGTAAAATCAATGCGGGCATGTTGGAACTTATTCCGAAGAAGTTTGCGTTGAAGGATTTGAGAAACACTATCGACAGCATCTTTACAAATAGAGCCATTTAGAAACAACTGCAATTTAATGTCAATGTTGCCCAAAATATGCCGACTCACTTCAATGGGGATTTGGAGCGCATTACACAGTTGTTTGTGAACCTGATTGGTAATGCCATCAATTTTACTGAAGAAGGTCACGTAAGTGTTGATATAGAATGGCGACATAATCAATTTTTCTTTTCGGTACAAGATTCTGGGGTTGGAATCGCTGAGTCTGCTCATGAAACACTCTTCGAACCTTTTACACAAGCTGATAACTCTAGTAGCCGAAACTATGAAGGTACAGGGTTGGGGTTAGCGATTTGTCGCAAGTTAGTCGCGATGATGCACGGTGATATTAAAGTTTCGAGTACCGTGGGTGTAGGAACGACTTTTTCTATCGCAATTCCGCTGCAAGTTATCGATATATTGCCTAACAGCGAACGAGAGGCTAAAGATCTCGAGTCAGATGTCGAACTGTCGTTATTAAAAGTACTGGTGGTTGATGATATTAAGATGAACCAGGTCATCATCCAACAAATGCTTCGTAAGTATGAGATAGAGCCTGCGATCGCAAGCAATGGTGTCGAAGGGCTTGAGTTAGCATGTACCAATGAATACGACATTTTATTTATGGACTGCAGAATGCCAGTCATGGATGGCTTTGAAGCAACACAAACCTTAAGAGAGAAAGGGTATAACAAGTCGATTGTGGCACTGACTGCGGGCACAACACTGGAAGAGCGTGAACGCTGTATTCAGTTTGGTATGGATGACATACTCAGTAAACCCTACACAGCGGATGACCTCAAAGATATGCTTAAGAAGTGGGGTTCCACACCTGCTGCTGTTGTTTAGGTCAAGCTATTTATTATTTAGGTAAAACTACAGTGATTTAAGTTGAGCTAGTGAATTCCGTGGACAACATGCATTTAGAAAGAAACTAAAAACCCTAAGTGGTCATGATGACAACCGGATAACCTAGGGTTTGCTTTATTTGCTGAACGCCAACGGGTAAACGTCGTCAAACATTGGACTGATGCTTAGCTGTCTTCGAGCACGGGCAAGATCCGACTCAACTTGTCCAGCGTCTCTTGGTATTCAGATGCACAATCACTATCAAACACCACACCACCACCAGCCCAAGCGTAAAGGGTATTGTTCTCTGCCACTAACGTACGAATGGTAATACTAGTATCCATTCTACCGTTTCGGCTGATGTAGCCAATACTGCCGCAGTACGCTGAACGTCGATGAGGCTCTAGCTCTTCAATGATCTGCATTGCGCGAACTTTAGGTGCACCAGTAATCGAACCACCAGGGAAGCAAGCTCTCAGTAGAGCAGTTGCTGAATATTGGTCATCAAGGTCAGCTCTTATTGTGCTTACTAAATGATGAACCGCAGGGAAGCTTTCAATGTCGAACAGTTTTGGTACATGAACGGTGCCCGGTTTTGCTACTCGACCAATGTCATTACGAAGCAGGTCAACGATCATCAAGTTTTCTGCCTGATCTTTATCGGCACTTGCTAAGTCTTGTGCGTTGGCATCATCAATTATAGGGTCTTCAGAACGAGGGCGTGTGCCTTTGATCGGTTTTGTTTCAATAGTGCCACTATTGAGTTCTAAGAATCGTTCAGGCGAAACACTGATGATTGCGCATTCGGTCAAACGGATAAAACCGGAGAAGGGGGCTGAGTTATACTGTTCAAGCTTTTCATAGGCCAACCATTCACTGCCTTGGTATTTGGCATTGAAGCGCTGAGCTAAATTAATCTGATAACAGTCGCCAGACAGCAGGTATTCTTGAACGTGCTCGAACTTGTCAGAATAACTCTGTTCACTCATGTTCGATTGCCACGGTGTCGTTAGGCGAAATTCCTCTGTTTGAGATTTGCCTTGCTGCTCAGATAACCAATTCCAGTGCGCCTCGATGTTCTGTCCAACCACACACGCTGTCTTAAGCTTGTGATCAACCACTATTGCCCATTCATACAAACCAACCGCCATGTCGGGTGCGTTAATATCGCGCTTTGCAAGAGACGGAAGTGTTTCAACTCTGCGCCCCAAATCATAACTAAAGTAGCCTAAAGCACCGCCAACGAATGGTAATTCAGGGTGGCCTTTGGTTGCAGGCAATAATTGCTGCTGATATTGGTCGAGTAGTTCGAAAGGATCTGACTCTGACACCTTACGTTCTTCGTTTACATTAACGGTTGTTTTGACGCCGATTGTCTCGAAGGTGGCGATGGGTTGAGCAACTAAAATATCGTATCGACTATCAACGTGGCTTTCTGAAGCGGAGCGTAATAGCATTGCCCACGGCAGGTTTTCAATATGGGAAAACAGCCGTTTAGCTAAAGTTGATTGATATTCAAGCGGCTTTATTTGGATAGAGCGAAATTCGTTGTTATTCATTTGTTTAATTTGTGACAAAGAGTTCGATCACTGCATGGCGTGTGAGAGGAAGCAAGAGTATCATAAATTGAAAATAAAATGGGTTCTTGATTAGAACGGTGTAATACAAATGGTTTAGTTTACAGCTATGCAAGCGATTGCTAAAGCAACTAAATACAGCTTAACACAATAAAAAGCTAAGCCAATTAGGCCTGAATAGTCAAACCATGGACCCACATGGAACCAGAACAATAAAGAGGCATGCAATGACGGTTATTCGTAAGCAAGATGTGATCAGCAGTGTCGCTGACGCACTTCAGTACATTTCTTATTATCACCCTTTAGACTTTGTCCAAGCCCTAGAAAAAGCGTATGAGAAAGAAGAGAGCCAAGCAGCAAAAGATGCGATCGCTCAGATTCTTATCAACTCGCGCATGTCTGCGGAAGGTCATCGTCCAATTTGTCAGGATACGGGTATTGTTACTTGTTTCGTGAACATCGGCATGGATGTTAGGTGGGAAACGGATCAAACAGTACAACAGATGGTTGATGAAGGTGTTCGTCAAGCTTACAACAATCCAGACAACCCATTGCGTGCGTCTGTCCTAATGGACCCTGCAGGTAAGCGTATTAATACAAAAGACAACACACCAGCGGTTGTTCACATTAATATGGTTCCAGGCAACAAAGTTGAAATTCAAATCGCGGCGAAAGGCGGCGGTTCTGAGAACAAAACCAAGATGGTTATGCTGAACCCTTCTGATGATATTGCAGAGTGGGTAGAGAAGACGCTACCAACAATGGGCGCAGGCTGGTGTCCTCCGGGTATGCTTGGTATAGGCATCGGCGGTACGGCTGAGAAAGCAGCGGTACTAGCGAAAGAATCTCTTATGGAACACATCGATATCCAAGAGCTTATCGACAAAGGTCCAGAGAACGCTGAAGAAGAGCTTCGTTTAGACATCTTCAACCGCGTAAACAAACTGGGTATTGGTGCTCAAGGCCTTGGCGGCCTAACGACTGTGGTTGATGTGAAAATCAAAACAGCACCAACACACGCAGCCTCTAAGCCAGTTTGCTTAATCCCGAACTGTGCAGCGACTCGTCACGTTCACTTCACACTAGACGGCAGCGGCCCTGCAGAGCTAACGCCACCTAAGCTAGAAGAATGGCCAGACATCACTTGGGAAGCGGGCGCAAACACACGTCGTGTTAACCTTGATGAAGTAACCAAAGAAGACGTACAAGAGTGGAAGACAGGCGAAACGGTTCTGCTATCAGGTAAGATCTTAACAGGTCGTGATGCAGCGCATAAACGTATTCAAGGCATGCTCGAAAGCGGCGAAGGCCTTCCAGCTGGCGTTGATTTCAAAGGTAAGTTCATTTACTACGTTGGCCCTGTTGATGCGGTAGGCGATGAAGCGGTAGGCCCTGCGGGTCCAACAACGTCAACACGTATGGATAAGTTCACTGACATGATGCTAAACGAAACTGGCATCATGGGCATGATAGGTAAAGCGGAACGTGGTCCTGCAACGGTTGAATCAATCAAAGAGCACAAAGCGGTTTATCTAATGGCGGTTGGCGGTGCAGCTTATTTAGTCGCGAAAGCAATTAAAAAAGCACGCGTTGTTGCGTTTGAAGATCTCGGTATGGAAGCGATTTACGAGTTTGAAGTTGAAGATATGCCCGTAACAGTAGCGGTTGACTCTAACGGCGTGAACGCGCACCAGATCGGCCCTGACACGTGGAAAGTGAAAATTGCTGAAGCTGAAAAAGCATAATTTTCTGAAGTCAAAAAGTCGAAGCAGACGCTAGCTTCAGTGTTTGAATTGCAATTCTTGACAGAAAGTTGAAGACAAAAGTGCAGCATTATTTGCACTTTTGTCTTATTATCAATGATATAGTGATAAACATATCGTTTGATATAAGAACATAGGAGAGAGGAATGCCTCGTTTTATTCAGATCCTACAGATTATCTTGGCAGTGGTGATTGGTAGTTTCATTGGTTACGATTTGATCTTGCACGGAATCAGCATCTTTAACGACAAATACGTAACCATAACATGTGTATTGTGGTTGATTTCTGAGATAACACTGTTTGTTATCTACAAGCTGATAGAAGACGATTAGTAGACATCAACGAAAAAATTTAAAGCCCCTGATTATGTATGTAGTCAGGGGCTTTTATTCATCTAGCATTAAGAATGGGTATTGCATACTCTCCACTATTAGCAAAAGCATACAAACTATCCCAACAGGGAAAGAACATAGGCTTCCCTCTCTATTATCATAAGCAGCTAGCCTATTTATAACGGAGTCGTTCAAATGAAACACCTAACTCAAGAAATGAGTGACTTTATAAGCAGAGGAACGGATTCTCACATTCGAGTAGCGGTCACGGGGCTTTCTCGTGCGGGCAAGACAGCATTCATTACTTCGCTGGTTAATCAGCTTCTTTATACGTCTACCCACAAAAATCTACCACTTCTTGCCTCGGCGAGAGATGGAAGAATTATTGGTGCTAAACGTATTCCACAACACAACATGATGATTCCCCGTTTCTCGTACGATGAAGCGATGGAATCTTTGAATGCGCAGCCACCAGAGTGGCCAGTGCCAACGCGTGATGTCAGTGAGATTCGTCTAGCAATCAAATATAAGCCTGCGAAGGGCGCGAAAAAGCTACTGAGTAAAAACAGCACCCTTTATCTCGATATTGTCGATTATCCAGGAGAGTGGCTGCTTGATTTGCCGTTACTGGATATGGACTTCGATACCTGGAGCCAATCTCAGTTTGCCGAATTGAAAGGCGACAGAGAAACTTACTCGCAACAGTGGAACGCAATGCGTGGTGACGTTGACTTGCTAGCTGAAGCGGACGAAAAGAAACTGGTCGCGATTGCCGATAGCTACACCCAGTACCTTCATACTTGTAAAAGTAACGGACTGCATTGGGTACAACCGGGTCGATTCGTATTACCCGGTGAGCTTGAAGGCGCGCCTGTGCTGCAATTCTTCCCGTGTATCGCACCTGAAGGTAAGTTCTCAAAAACAAGTAACTATGCGGTACTGAAAGCGCGTTATGAAGAGTATCAACAGAAGGTCGTCAAAGCGTTCTACAAGAATCACTTCGCGACGTTCGACAGACAAATCGTACTGGTGGATTGCTTACAGCCACTTAATGCGGGCTATGACTCTTTCATGGATATGCGTGGCGCGTTAGAACAGTTACTTAAGAGCTTTAAGTACGGTCGAAGCAATATTTTAAGGCGTCTGTTTGCACCGAAGATCGACAAGATCTTGTTTGCAGCCACTAAGGCTGACCACGTGACACCGGATCAACATCCGAACTTGGTGTCACTGCTACAACAGATGGTGCATCCGGCTTGGCAACAGGCGGCATTTGAACACATCGACATGAGTTGTATGAGTATCGCGTCTATTCAAGCGACCAGCGCGGGTTATATCTCGTCAAGTTCAGACAATGTTCCGGCGTTGCAAGGTGTGACTTTGGATAATGTCCCTCAAACCATGTATCCGGGAGAAGTGCCGCGTAAGTTGCCCAACAAACAGTATTGGGAAACCAACCAGTTTGATTTCACGAGCTTTAGACCGATGGAGCAACATTCCGATGAGCCTTGCCAACATCTAAGAGTCGACAAGGTTTTAGAGTATCTCATTGGCGACAAGTTGAAATAATTGAGGCAATCAAAATGAGTGAATTAAAAACAAAGCAGGTCTTTAATGAACCGTTGAAGACCTCTTTTGATGAGCAAGACAAGGGCGAAGTTGGCCCGGATTTAGGCGCTCAACGACTGTTCACAGAGCAAGAGAAATTTGTCCCTGTTGCACCGCAAGTGGAAACTGACCTTGATGGTGAAGCTGAGCAGCAATTGGAACAAGTGATTCGACCGAGCAAAAAGAAGAAGTGGTTTGGAACGGGTTTATTGGTCGCTTTCTCTGGCCTAGTTGGATGGCAGGCAATTGATTCGGTGATTACCGCGATTCAAACTGCTGACTGGCTTGCGTTAGGTTGGTCAGGCTTTATGGCTGCCATTGCTTCATTGGGTTTAGGCGCAATAGGCAAAGAGCTGTGGAAACTGCGCTCACTTAAAGATCACTTTAGTGTGCAAGAGCAGAGTGAAGAGCTATTGCAAAGCCAAAGTGTCGGTAAGGGCAAAGCGTTCTGTGAAAACATCGCGAAGCAAGGCGGAATTATCGCTGAGTCGCCTTCGTACGATAAGTGGCGAAACAGCATTAACCCAGCACACAGTGATGCAGAAGTGTTGGATATGTACGATGCGTTAGTCGTGAGTCAACAAGATAAGGTTGCGACTCAAATCGTCACTAAGTTCTCGACCGAATCGGCGGCTTTGGTTGCAGTGAGCCCATTGGCGGTGGCTGATATGTTGCTGGTGGCGTGGCGAAATTTCACCATGATAGACAAGCTTGCAGATGTGTATGGCATTGAGCTTGGCTACTGGTCTCGGTTTAAGCTATTTAAACTGGTGTTAATCAACATGGCCGCTGCAGGAGCCAGTGAGCTCGCGATTGATGCAAGTATGGATCTCGTATCGATGGATCTTGCAGGCAAAGTCTCAGCTCGAGCAGGGCAGGGGCTAGGTGTCGGTATCCTTACCGCGAGACTGGGTCTAAAAGCCATGACATTGCTGCGTCCTATGCCTTGGCATAACGAACGAAAAGTAAAATTGGCAGATATGCGAAAAGCCGTCCTTTCTGAAATAAAACGAATCACGCTGAAATAGTGCATACGACTTTGAAACAAAATGTATGACATTGAGTGGTATGCGAGCGAAGAGTAAACATATGTTTACTCTTCTTCTTGACTGAACTTAGACCTTAATCCACACTACTGTCAACTTATCCTGACACCTATAATAGGACTATTTGTGCGTCTTGAAGTATTGTGTGAAGACAGACTCGGCTTAACGCGTGAGTTGCTCGATATCTTGGCCTCAAAAAGCATTGACTTAAGAGGAATCGAAATTGATGTTAAAGGCATTATTTACCTAAACTGCCCTGATATCAATTTTGATGCTTTTAGTGAACTTATGGCTGAAATTCGCAGAATTTCTGGTGTGAAGGATGTACGAAAAATCCAATTTATGCCAAGCGAAAGACATAACACAGAGTTAATTGCTCTGTTGGCTAATCTACCAGACCCCGTTATAGCGATTGACCTTAAAGGGTCAGTTGATATAGCGAATCACGCTGCATTGAACTTATTCGGCAAGCAAGAAGACGAAGTGATCGGCGAGCCGCTTTCGACATTCGTACCTAGCTTCAACTTTGCTCGTTGGATCGAAGGTGACGTCACTCGTCATCGTGAAGTGGTGGTGTTGGATGGTTTAGATTTCTCGATTGAGGTTCTGCCTATTTATCTTGGTGGCGATGTTAACGAAGCAGTACTGGCGAGTGCAGTAATGACGATTCGGTCGTGTAATCAAGAGACGAACACGCCAGATGCAATCCCAGAACAGAACAACTTAGGTTTTGAACACTTTGTTGGCGTCTCTAATCGCCATAAAGCCTTGATCAGTCAAGCTAAGAAACTGGCGATGCTGGATCAGCCTTTGTTAATTGAGGGCGATACAGGTACAGGCAAAGAGATGTTGGCAAAAGCGTGTCATAACCGCTCAAATCGTTCGTCTTTCCCATTTTTGATTCTAAGCTGTGCATCAATGCCTGATGACGTAGCGGAAACCGAATTGTTTGGTCATGCTCCGGGTTCATTCAACCATGAGCAAGGTCATAAAGGTATTTTCGAACAAGCGAATGGCGGCACGGTATTTTTAGATGAGATTGGCGAAATGAGCCCACATCTACAAATCAAATTGCTTCGTTTTCTACAAGATGGTTCGTTCCGTCGTGTTGGAGAAGAAGAAGAGATGCACGCTGATGTGCGTATTATAGCCTCAACGCGCCACCGCCTTTCTGAACTCGCTGATTCTGGCTCATTCCGTGAAGACTTATTCTACCGCTTGAATGTACTGACGCTGTCAATTCCAGCTTTGCGTGAACGTTCTAATGACGTAGCATCATTGCTAGAGCTGTTCGTGGCTAAATATGCGCAGCAATTAGGTATGCTAAAGCCAAAGCTCACTCAAGAGTTAATTGATCAGCTTGGTAATTACCAATGGCCGGGTAACATTCGTCAATTAGACAACATGGTTCTACGTGCACTGACAGAGTTGGATTCGGATACTTTAACGGTTGAGCAATTCCACTTGCCTCAGCTAGACACCATGACGGCAGGAATGGCAAACCTAAGCTTAGATGGTTCTCTGGATGAGATCATGAAAGACTATGAATCTCAGATTCTAGAGAAGCTTTACCAGTCGTTCCCATCAAGCCGTAAGTTAGCAAAGCGCTTGAATGTTTCTCACACCTCAATTGCCAACAAACTGCGCGACTACGGTATTAGAAAGAACTGATTGAGCCTGTTTGGGTATGTTATTAAGTAAGTGGGTAGTATTGAACAAGCAAACGGTATTGAGTAAGAAATTAGAACAAGACCAGATAATGGAATAAGAAAGCGAATGGAAGATCTGAGTACACCTGAACGCATTTATAAGCACGATGGAAACCTTATTCTACGTACAGCGCAAATTGACGATGCGAACATGATCAGTGAGTATTTTCAAACAAACCGAGAGCACCTTAAACCTTGGGAACCGATTCGAGAAGATGCGTTCTTCGAAAGAGAAGGTTGGGCGCAGCGACTGGTCAAGCTAAACGAGCTTCATAAAATGGGGCTTGGTTATTACTGTTTATTGATCAATGCCGACTCAAACGAAATGTTAGGCACGATATCATTCAGTAACTTGTCTCGCTTTCCGTTTTACGCCTGTAATGTGGGCTACTCGTTGGCTGAAAGTGAACAAGGCCACGGTTACATGCGTAGAGGTTTGAGCATGGCCAAAGACTATATGTTTGATGTGCAGAACATGCACCGTTTAATGGCGGGCTACATGCCTCACAACGAACGCAGCGCTGGTGTATTAGAACATCTTGGCTTTGTTCGAGAAGGTTTTGCTAAAGACTATCTACAGATTAACGGTAAATGGGAAGACCATATACTGACCGCGTTAGTTAACCCTAACTGGGAAGATAGACGCAATGTTCAGACGCAGTTGTAGTTAGCTACAGTTGTATTTAGCAGTAAGCGTATTTAAGTAAACAAGCGAACAACGAATTTAAAGGCAGCGAATATCAAGCGATCTCTAATCGCCGCTGCATCAGAAAGAACAGATAGGCATGGTAATCCATCAGCCTAAGACGAAATTTGAGGAATTTTGATGTCATATACAACTTTGGACGAATACCAAAGAAAATGGATTTTCACCCACCAGTCAATGCCACTGCCGGCTGAGGACTTGGAAAAGATTAAGCCAATGACACAGGCGAGAGCATCTCAGTTTTGGAAAGAGAACGTAAGCCCTCAAAGCCCAGATGCAGAAAGGCTAAGCTCGCAAGATTGGCCGAGCAAAGCATCGAACTGGAATGAAGAGATCAGCTGGATGGCACATTGGGAAGCAGATGAACCAGAAATGCCAGAAGAGATCCTAAACTTCATTGATTGGCAAGATGACGTAACTGTTTATTTTTGTTACGAAAAATACAATGTACTTGAGACCAAGTGGGCGATTTTTAAGAAGCATTGGAAGAACTTTTTGTTTTACGATGATGGTCCGATTCTACTCGGCCGCCGTCGTTCAGAAGCCCTTTGGTTTTCAACAAACGGTACAGTGAAAATAGGCAACCGAGCTTAATGACAGCATGATTTGATTAAGCCTGTGTTGAATAAACGACAGATAAAAAGCGAGCATCGAGCTCGCTTTTTTTATTTAAATTTAGCACAACGTTTAGTCATCTTGTTTTCATACATTTTTATATCTGCTAACTTTATTAATTCATGGATAGGAGGGGGATTCGATGAGTAAATCAGTGTTCCTTGACTAAAGTCAGCCCGATAATTGATCCCCAAATTGTTGAAGTACTTATCAAAATCTGACTTAACTCGAGTTACTATTTGCTCTAAAGAGGTTTCTGATACATCTCTACACAATAGAACGAACTCATCACCTCCAATTCTGCCACAAATGTCTTCCTTGCGAGTGTTTTTTTTCAGTGAATTGGAAAAGCATTTTATATATTGGTCACCAATATTATGCCCGAAGTTATCATTGATATATTTCAGACCATCAATGTCAAAATAAATGAACCCAATTGCTAAGCCATATTCAGAAGCACTATCAATAATCTTAGGAGATTCATTCAACACACCGCGCCGATTAAAAACTTGAGTTAGTTCATCGTGAATTGATGTGAATTTTAAATTTCTAACTCTTTCGGCGGTATGGACTTCGCGCTCTAATAAAGCTCGAATGCTTTCCATTAAGTTTATCTGGACAGTTTGATAAGATGTTTCTTTAGTATCTAGAGCACAAAGCGTAGCAAACATACTTCCATCGGAGTAAAAGATAGGTAACCCAAGATAAGAGACATAGCCCATCTGTGCTAGTTTTGGATTGTCGCTCCACTCTTCTTGGCCTGTAGCGTTGTGAACGTAGAGCATAGCTCTTGTGTCCATTACTTTCTTGCAATATAGGTTGATGTCCTTAGGGATTATCTTCCCTGGGTTTGCTTTGACCCCTGAAGATGTGGACATAGCAATGCTTTGAAATCCTACTTCAGCAGTAAGAACAAGTTCAACAGCAGGAGCATTAAGCACTTCTGCAATATTGTTGAGCATGCTTTTCCATAAAGATAGATCCATATCTTTAACTAGATCATTTATGGCATGTTTGGAGCTTGACTTATATATGTTACTAAATGGCATTAATGATCACCTGATGGAATGTCATACTATTTACTATAATGTCAAAAAATTGTCTTTACAATCTGAAATAATACATTTTTCTTTATTTATAGCCTTGATTGAAAAACACAGTACCTCCTAGGTGGTGCGTTTATAGATAACACCATAACCATATTTATTTTTTAATAAAAAATAAATGAGTTCTCTCTGTTCAAACAATGCACTTATAAAGCCGTTTTCGATATGTAAATCACAAATTCACTATGGTTTAATCGGAAAGTATTGAATCAAAAGGGGGGAGTTCTATATTGGAAGTGTAGCCTTAGTGGAGGTGAAGTATTATGATTTGGGATACTCTCGAACGTGTAAATAAACTTCGCAAGGAAGCAATGAAGGATCCAGAGTTTTTGGATTCGGCAAAAATGCATGAGCAATGGCTTTTAAGCGAAACTCATAATCAATCTAAGAATGGAGAGAAAGAGAAGAAACCGAAAAAGTTATCAGACATCTATGAAAACACCGAATTTCCTATTAACCCAACCGGAACGAAACATTAATAATGATTAACTGCAACACGGCTAAGGCTCTTAACCCAAAAGCTATAAGTCGATTAAACATACCAGCCTTAAGCCACCAATAAAAAAGCCACTTTCAACGAACCGAAAGTGGCTTTTTCTTTTCTTGTTTGCTTCTTTACTTGTTAACAACTAAAGCTAATCGTTTTGAATGCTAGCTATTGATCAGGCTTAAGCCGCTTGGTAATGCATCACCAAACACGCGCTTAGACTCGCTCTCAGAAAGCTCAGTAACTTCATTTACTAGCGTTAGCCAAGACTCTGGCACCTTGCTTTGCTTTAACTTTTCAAGAACTTGAGCACGGTAGTCATCAGAGATATCGAACTGACGGTCACCCGTCTTACGACAAATCATCACAGCCGCGAAGGCAATCATCTGCTCTTTCTGCCAATTCTGGTCAAGCAGCTTTGGTAACCACTGTTCTGCTTGCTCTCTTGGAATGACGCTGTGTTGGCTTCCGTATAACGGTGTGCGAGACGCTAAGCGACCCAGAGCCCACCAGTGAGCCTGTTCGAACTGATTATGGTTAATCGCTTTGCTTAAGAACCAAGTCGCTAATAGAACCTTGTCTTCCACTTCCAGTTGTTCAAGTGACGCTGCCAATCTCACCATGGCTTCATAACCATTGTCTTGTGCATCTTTAGCCGTTTTAGGGTTTTTCATTGCACCTGGGTGAAGGTACTTCGCGATATCAGCCAAGATGGTCTCTTGCTGCTCTTGATTCAGGCCACCCGCAACTCGACGCCAGAATACCCACCAATCTGTCCAACCTTGATGGTTCTGGAATTGGATGTTTTGTTGGTAGAGGCCCCAAATTTGTTCGATACGCCATGAGTCAGTCGGATCACCAAAGCCGGGACGCAAAGAGTAACCTGCCAAACGCAGCCAGTTTTTCTCGTGCGCTTCTGAGCGACGACGTCGTTTACGACCTAATGAGAAGCTGTCAAAGAGGTGGCGAAGGGTAGTAAAGTCCCACTCTTCACGCTTACCAAGTCGTTTCTCAAGATCTTTGGCCAGCGTTTTGATCTCTTTAGACTCAGCACTTTTCTTGTTGCCACTATATAGACGAGAGATTAATTCCTTACACTCTTCTAATCTTGGATGAAGTGCAGAGGTATCAGACTCATCACCTTGCTTGTTTCTTACTTCGAACTCAAGCAACCAACGCTTAGAGTCATCTTCAGTGCTCACACATTCTATTTTAAGTGTGCCGACTTCGGTCAACTGACAAGCGAGCAATACTTCAACGCGCTCTTTTTGGTTGGCTTGAAGCTCGACAGTCCCCGAACTTTCCAAGGTAGAAATGTAAGGTGGAAGAGGGGAGAACAGATCGGCATCCACATCCACCATCACACCGTTTTGGATTGCAGTGTTGTGTGCGATTTGATCGTGTGTTGAAGTCAGTAGATTAAAACGAACCGGCTCGCCCAGCGTCAATGAGAAACGACGGCTGTTCAAACGGATTTCTTGGCCTTCTTCAGTCCCTTTGGCAAGTAGACAAAGTGCTTTGCCCATCTTGTTCTTTTCTTGTAAATGTAAGAAGTAAGAACGAGCAGCACCGCCACCGATTTTCAGCTGCGCACCACGGCGAGCTTTACCAAAAGCAACAGCCCCTAGAGCCACAGACCAATCAGGGTGAGGGTTATCTAATACTGTGATTGGAGAACCTTTCCAGTTACCTAGAAGCTGAGTAATACGTTCTGTGACAAGTTCACTGTTAAACACACCACCATTAAGTAGTACGCCAACTGGAATTGCAGGTTTGGTGTCATCGAACTCAATAGAGTCTGAGTTTTCTAATGCGGCTTTAGACACTTGTTGGTGTGTTGCTAGGAATTCTGCAACGTGCTTACTCACGGCAGGGTCAGCCACGTAAGGCAGACCAAACTCAACCACTGCACTGCGGCGTTTGTCTGGTACTTCTGTAAACTCAGAAAGTGGGAAGAAACCTTCCAAAGCGATTTGATGAACTTCTTGCTTGGTTAAGCCAATACTCTTTGTTCCACCTAGTAGCTTCGAGCCGCTACCGAGCATGGTGATCTTTACATCGTCTGGTGCATTAGCAGAAAGCAGGCTCTCTTTTGCAGCGCGAGTTTGTTGAATCAGTTTGGTTAGGCTAGAGGCGTTTAGCTTCTTGTTTTGATTGAATCGTTGCTCTGCAAGGTGAGCAAGCGCTAAATCGAGGTTATCACCACCGAGCATCAAGTGTTCGCCAACGCCGATACGGTCGAGTTCTAGCTCGCTATGACCTTGTTTTTCCGCATCACAATTCGCACCGAATTTGGCTTCAATTAAGCTCAAGTCGGTGGTACCACCGCCGACATCACACACTAAGATCAGCGGGATCTGTTGAAGCTCTTCCGCAGCCGTTTGCTGGTGACGAGCATACCAGTCGTAACAAACCGCTTGAGGCTCTTCGAGTAATAGAATCTTGCCTAAGCCAGCAAGTTCTGCGGCTTCAAGCGTCAGCTTGCGTGCAGTCTCGTCGAATGATGCTGGAACCGTTACTACTACATCTTGGTCTTCAAGTTTGTTACTCGGGTTACGGTAATTCCATGCTTGGCGAATGTGATTCAGGTAGCTCGCACTCGCGACAACGGGTGATACTTTATCGACATCATTCGCACCAGCCCAAGGGAGAATGTCTGAGCTGCGATCAACCGCTTGGTGCGATAGCCAGCTCTTAGCACTTGATACTTGACGGCCTTCCACTTTAGCACCTAATTCACGCGCCCATTCACCGACGATAACGTTCTTGATATCGCCTTTTACTGTGCTTGTTTCCCAAGGCATGGTTAGGTCAGAAGGGGAGATTTGACCTTGTGCTGGGTGGTAACGAAATGATGGAAGTAGGGGCTTACGAACCACTTCACCGGGGCCGATGAGTTGATCAATATCGAAAAGAGAAACGGGAGCATGTTGTAGGTCGTCGTTGATTTCACAGTAGGCAACCACAGTGTTGGTTGTGCCTAAGTCAATGCCGACTAAAAAACGAGGAGATGCCATACAAAACCTTATTCTTCCAGAGTGATGACCAGTGTGTTGATAGTCTTGGTCTTATTATTGTCTTTTAAATGTTTTTAATACAGGGTTAGGGAATCGCATTGATAAAGTAACGGCACCCGTTAAGGTGCCGTTGCTTCGTTATGCTTGTTCGTTTGAGTCGTTATTCGCGTCTTCACGAACATCAAACTCTACGTGCCATTTCTGACCGTTATCAGCAGCAATTGCTTCTAGGTAAAGCGTGCCGAGTTCAGTAACACGAGAGGCTAGGGTTACTGGAACCACTTCACCCTCACGGCGACCTTCAGATACTGGCAGTGTCACTTGAATCTCTGGAAGTTCATCAAGGTCTTCTGGTGCCCAATGATCAAGATGCGTACCCGCTACGTCTTCACGACGGGTCGTAGAACCGAAGAATTGGAAGTGTACTGGCTGGCCAATCACCAAACCAAACTCTTGGCTAGGAACTTGAACGCTTGAACCTTCTTCCATACCAAATGGCGCAACACACAGTGCTTCCATTGGCGGAGCCATACCCGGGATAGCTGGCATGGCGCTTTCGATTCCTACGTAGTAAGAAGAAGCGATACCACCACGGATACGAACGCCTTGGCCGCGACGCACTGCGCCGTAGTAAGAAGCGCCACTTGCAACTGCAAGGTCTAAATCCAATCCAGAAAGCTGTTTAGCAAATTCTGCATCAGCATTGATCAACCATTCGTTGATCGTATCTGAAAGACGATCAGCAAGTAGGTTAGATTTTAGAACACCACCATTGAACAGGATTGCTGTTGGTTTGATGAAGTCAGCCGCTGGCGCTTCTGCACTTGGCATACCGGGCATGTTTGCAAACGGGTTGAAATCTTGCTGAGCCGTTTCGCTATTTCCAGAAAGCGCGTTCGCTTGCTTAGAAAGGAATGCGGCAATGTGACGAGTAATACCTGCGTCTTGAGCGTAAGGCAGACCCATTTGAGTCAGTGCGCCACGTGTTTTTTGTACTGGATGCTCAGTCACTGCTACTTTCGGGAAGAAGCCATCAACCAATGTTTGTTGTACTTCTTGCTGAGTCAGTTCTGTTTTCAGTGTTGCGCCAAGCAGTTTAGAACCACGGCTTGGAACAACGATAGGTACAGATTGCAGTTCAGCATCGTTTAACAGTGCTTCTTTCGCATCACGACATGCGTGAGTCATTGCTTGAATCTGCCAAGGAGCCAGTTCTTTGCCTTCTTGAGCCAGTTTCATTTTCAGACGGTAAGCCAGTGCTAAGTCCATGTTGTCGCCGCCAAGTAGGATATGTTCACCTACTGCGATACGGTTCAGGCTTAGGTTGCCGTCATCTTGCGTTACTTCAACTAACGAAAGGTCGGTAGTACCACCACCGATATCAACAACAAGCACGATGTCGCCAACGTCTACTTCGTCACGCCATGTGTCGTTGCTGTTATCAATCCAGCTGTAAAGAGCCGCTTGTGGTTCTTCTAAAAGCGTTAGGTGAGTGAACCCGACATTACGCGCAGCTTCAGCTGTTAGGTCACGAGCAGCAGGGTCAAACGAAGCAGGAACCGTGATTGTTACATCTTGGTCTGCCAGTTTGTGTTCTGGGTTTGCGTGGTTCCAAGCATCTTTAAGGTGCTCAAGGTACAGTTCAGTGGTTTTAAGCGGAGATACTTTTTCAACCTCTTCAGGGCTGCCTGCAGGAAGGAACGCATCACGACGGTTAACACCACCGTGGCATAGCCAAGATTTTGCACTTGCTACCAAACGGATAGGGGTTTTTGAGCCAAGGTTACGCGCAATCGCACCAACCAGTGCTTTAGGCTCAGAAGACCAAGGTAGAACGCGAGAACCTGAGTTCATTTCATGTTCGTGCGGTTGGTATAGGAACGAGCCAAGTTGGCTGCGAGTTTCTACTGTACCTGGAGCCGTCAATTGAGGGATTGGCATCACCTCAACACGAGCATCTTCATTGGTTGTGTCGATGAAAGACAAAACGCAGTGTGTTGTACCTAAATCTATACCAACACTGAACTTAGGTGCTTGCTGTTGTTGTGAACGCTCTTGCGATGAAGAATGATTTTGGTGTTCCATTATAGCTCCACCTCAGCCGGTGCAATCACAGATGCATCGTAATTCTCAGCAAGCTTAGGTAGGTTCATGTCAGTGGCTTTCCAACCTTTGTGAACCAGTGTGCCGTTGAATGGTGCGTTACCCGTTACATTGCCTGTTAGGCGGATCTCTTGCGGGTTGAAACCTTCAGCTACTGTGATGCGCGTTTCTTCATCTTCAGTACGGATGTGAGAAAGCGTTACGTAGTCTGCTAATACTTTTTGGCCGCCAGTGTGGATAACACGTGCCGCTGCGCCAACTTCTTCATCAGAGAACGAAGTTAGGTCTTCTTGTAGGAAGTCGATTAAGCGCGCTTCTTGTTGCATGATAGACAGAAGTTGCATTGCTGAATCTGTTGGCGCTGTCGCCAGCTTAGATTCCACTTCAACGACTTTTTCGATCACTTTTTCAACTTCAACAACTTTCTCTACTTCGACAATTTTTTCAACTGGCTTTTCAACTTCAACGATCTTCTCTACTGGTTTTTCTATGACTTTCTCAACCACTTTGGTTTTACGAGAAACGGCAATTAACAGTAGTAAAACGCTTGATGCAGTTAGGCCTGCGTGAAGCATATCAAACGTCTGTGGGATTAGGTTCAAATCAACGATCATAGTGATTTCTCTTTAAGATTGATTTAACGGTATATTCGCTGGTTTTGTAGAATATACAGGTTGGAAAGAAAACTCATTTATGCAAAGGCAAAATAGATTCTTTCAAGCTATAAATATGGGTGGATACTAGCATGTTCAAGGCTTAAGGGCTTTATTAAATGCTTTCAATAAATTGGCTTTTTAGCGAGTTAGCTTGAAATTTAATCGAGAATTGTTGGTTTATTCGTCGTAAATGTCCACACTTTGTAAATAGTGTTAGTTTTGTCCCATTGTTAAAGTCAAAGATAATTAAAGAGTAATATTCTGGCAGTGTATACTTTCAAATCAATCAATATGAATGGAAACTGTATGCCCATACAATCGACCCTATGACGGGGTTGAAAAAACGAACTCTGCCGTTAGTCGCCTTTTCGGTTTCATTTTTGATAATGGTATTGTGCTTTGTTCTAGTCGCGATTAATCAACATAATTCCTTAAATACGAACTTGGATAGCTTTGCTAAGCAACAAACGTTGAGCTTGAAAGCATTTATCGATAATGATGTGGCTTATATAGGTTCAGGTGCTAATTTTTTCTATTCCTCTGAGCCAGGGGGCTGGGATAAATTTGACCGTTTTTCTGAGCAAATTATGAATGGTTCGAAAAGCTTGATTGGATTGCAATGGATGCAAAAAGTGGCGGCAGAAGATATCGCCGAACATACCGCACAAATGATAGCGAAGTACCCATCCTACAAAATGTTTACTATTCCTAAACATGGCCCAAAAACATACGGTTATGTTTTGAGTGGTGAACCCGCATTTATTGCGACCGATATCTACCCCAATGACCCAGTAAACAATGATGTGTTGGGTTTTTATTCTTCTCGTGAACGCTTTAAGTTGATCCTTGATAACATCAGAGAGACGGGTGAGGCTAATATTTCAGACAAAGTTCGTTTACTGCAAGACGGTTTAGATAGTGATACGCCGAAAAGGGGGATGTTGGTTTTCCATCCAGTGTTTGATGACCACAGTGACAACTTATTAGGGATTGTGATTGGTATCGTTCGTACTACGGCCTACTTTGATAACCTTTTGGCGTCAACAATCGGAGATATAGACGTCTATGTACGTGTTACTGATAACGGCTTTGAATCCGAAGATGCTCCTATTTTATTTGAATCTGACGGCTACGAAGGTGTGTCTGGACACCATATTACAAAAATAATCACGTTGACTAACCGAGAATGGACGGTCGATTACAAGATAGATTCATGCATCTCTTTTAATGGTTATCTTGTATTGGCGGGTATTGCTTTTGTTGGTACAACCATCTCACTGCTTCTTGCTTATATTGTCAATTTACAAATTCGTGAGAAAGAGCGTTTATACCGAATGATTGATGAAAGAACGGAAGAGCTTCGTTTCTTAGCCAATCATGATAGCCTGAGCGAAATTTATAACCGCCGTGCTTTCAATAAAATGCTCGACAAAGCCATTGAGCGAAACCGGCCCTTTAGTTTGATTGGGTTTGATGTCGATAAATTTAAAGGTATTAATGACCAATTCGGCCATCCGGCTGGCGATGCTTTACTTATTCATGTTATCAAGCTGATTTCTGTCAATCTGAAGCAAGGAGATGGTCTGTTCCGTTTAGGCGGTGATGAGTTCTGTATTATCTCTAGCATTTCGAATCATGAAGCTTTGAATCGTTACTTAGAATGCATTCGAAACACAGTGAGTCACTCTCATTGTGAGTATAAAGGTCGACAACTGAGTTGTACTTTAAGTATTGGTGCTGCCATTCGTAGCGGTGAGGACTCTGAAGAGATCATGCAAAAAGCGGACAGCATGCTCTACCACAGTAAGTCAAATGGCCGAAATCGAGTCACAATTGCAGGCTAAATGAGCACTTGATGAAACTGGGGTCGAGTTCTTTATTGGGCTCATGTACAATTTCACGAAATTTTTGACGAGAGAACTAGGCGACGTATGAATCACAATCGAGTGGTGTGTTTCGATTTGGAAATGTGCTGTTGGAGCGAAGACGGTGTAGGTACAACAGGGGAGATCATTGAAGTTGGTCTTGCTGAGATTGACCTAGCATCCGGCACTATCGTGAAGCGCGCACAATACTACGTTAAGCCAGAGAAAGACGAAGTCTCTCTGTTCTGTGCCGAGTTAACGGGCATTACACCTCGTAAAATTGAAAAGCAAGGCCGCCCGCTAGAGTCTGTCATCAAGTCGATGATCAAGAACTTTGGTGGTCCAAACAAGATTTACGCAGCGTGGGGACGCGATGACCTCATCTTACACAACGAGTGTAAAGAAAAAGGCATTGAACCTCCTTTCAGCGAGTTCTTAAACATTGCAACGCTTTATCGTGTTCAAAATAGATTGAAAGACAAACGCATTGGTCACAGGGCCGCTCAAGAAGCTAAGAACATTGAATGGGAAGGGCGTCAGCACTCGGGTTATGTTGATGCTTATAATCTTGCGAAACTCACATTAACTATGTTGTAGTTGAATTTTTAGCTCTTCTCAGCCCTGTTTAGCCAGCTTTCAGCTTACCGATTCAAAAAAGCGACCGGTTTCTTAACCAGGGCAAGATCATGAAAACCCCTTATGGAATAAGGGGTGACGTGAAG